>DASQUN010000647.1:0-3661 GCA_035641275.1 Candidatus Udaeobacter sp.
GTTAAATGTCCAAAATATTGTTTCTCGCTCGCGTGCATCTGAGCAGGATGTTGTATTGCAAGGTTTGATCCTACAACTGCCTGATCAAATCAGAAATAGTAAGCGTCCGGAAGTCACCAGGTTATGAAGATTGCAGTCGAATGCTACGCCGGTTACCGGGGCGAGGAAACACCACGGCGATTCTCCATTGGTGAGCGTCCGGTTCACGTCGCTCGCATCATTGATCGTTGGGTGACACCGGATTATCGTTACTTCAGGGCGGAGGGGGATGACGGGCGCGTTTACGTGCTCGGTCAAAACGTTGCGAGCGGGAAATGGGAGCTGGTCTAAACGGACGGTTTCGATGAAGCTTTGGAACATAGTCCCGGAAGAAGCGCATGGGAGCGGTCGCTTTCTATTGCCGCGGCGTGACTTTACGCCGGCGTATCTCCAGAGCCACGAATCGGGGTCGCTGAAAGACAAGATCGACGAGGCCTTGGAGTGCTTGCGCTCCTGTACTCTTTGCCCGCGCAATTGCGAGGTAAACCGCTGGGAGAAGTACGCCGTTTGCAAAGTCGCCCGCTATGCGCGCGTGTCCTCTTATTTCCCGCATTTCGGGGAGGAGGACGTAGTCCGCGGCTGGCTTGGCTCCGGCACAATCTTTTTCGGCTGGTGCAACCTGCGCTGCGTGTTCTGTCAGAACTATGAAACGAGCCAGAAGGGCCAAGGCGACGAGGTAACGCCCCGGGAGCTGGCCGGGATGATGCTCGAGCTGCAGCAGAAAGGGTGTCACAACATCAATTTCGTCACGCCGGAGCATGTTGTGCCGCAGATTCTCGAAGCGCTTCCCTACGCGATCAGCCGCAGCTTGCGCGTGCCATTGGTCTATAACACCAGCGCCTACGACAGCCTGCATAGCATCCGGCTGATGAGTGGAGTCGTGGATATCTATATGCCTGATTTCAAACTTTGGAATCCCGAGCATTGCCGTAAGTATCTGCTCGCCCCCGACTATCCCGCAGCGGCGCGCAACGTGGTGCGGGCAATGCACGAGCAGACCGGAGCGCTGAAAGTCGACGAGGACGGTTTGGCTTTGCGCGGCGTTCTCGTCCGCCACCTCGTCATGCCCGGCTTGCTGGACGACACCCAAGAGATTGTCCGCTATATCGCCTCGGAGCTGTCAACGGACACCTATTTCAACATCATGGATCAGTACTTCCCTGCCTGGAAGGCTAGCAGTGAGGACAAGTACAAGGAAATCGGCAGGCGCATTAGCCAGCGCGAACTCAGCCAGGCCTTCGCTCATGCGGCGGCAGCCGGGCTGTGGAGGTTCGATCGCCGTTGGCGCGGCGATCTCAGACTGTCGGCAGCCGGCTGGAATTTGTGAGTCGGATCCGTATAGACCACTATTGCATGGTTAGTGTCTCGTTCCCTGGGTCGGACGACGCTATGTCTCAGTACTGGGGAGAGTTTCAATTCCACAAGACCGTGTTTTTCGGTTTTAGCGCATCACTTTCGCCGTTAAACGTCTTTGAACTGAGCGCAGTTTTCAAATTCCGCTCATGGTGAGCTCAGCCTGTCCTGAGCGGAGCCGAAGGATCGAACCATTGGCAAGCTTTGAACGACTTGAACGGAACGTAGTGGTTGAACGAGTTGAACGCTTTGAACGCGTCTCAGTTTTACGTTGAACTTTTGAACCTTGAACGTTGAACTGCCGTTGGGGGCCTTGAACGGGGCGAAGGCAATGCCGGAATTCAAAACGAAGATTTCTCGCGATCAGGCTGCGGCCTATGGGCGGGAAGCGGTGCGGATCATTCGTCAGGGTCAATACACGGCGCCGTCCGGACGGATATTGAACATCGCCGATGATATTGAGCGATCGGTTCGAGGCACCGTGTCATATCCTCCTGACCTGACGGTCCCGGCTTCGTCTTCCGGATCACACCGGACGAACATCGAGATCAAAAACGAAACCACTCTATCGGCAGCGAGTCGCCTCCTTCCGAACGGGCACAGGCCGGTTGCTCTCAACTTCGCCTCTGCCACTCATCCCGGTGGGGGCTTTCTCTCCGGCGCACTCGCTCAGGAAGAATTCCTGGCTCGTTCATCGGCTCTTTACGCTTGCCTCGAGAACAACCCGATGTACGCTTTCCATCAGGCCAGGCATGATTCGATCTACACAGATTACGTGATCCACTCGCCGGATGTTCCCGTATTCCGCTCGGACGACGGGCTCTTGTTGGAGGAACCTTATGCCGTCTCGATCATCACGTCGCCAGCGGTGAACGCCAACGCCGTTCCGACGGACAAGCGGAGTGAAATTCTTCCGGCGATGTGGTCGCGAATTCTCAAGGTGCTCGGCGTCGGGCTCTTGCACGGCCATGATCGCATCGTCCTTGGGGCTTGGGGATGCGGCGCCTTCGGCAATGATCCGTCTGCAATCGCCAAACTGTTTCACCGAGCTTTGCAGGAAAAGTTCCAGGGCGCTTACAAGCGAGTGGTTTTTGCGATCGTCGACTGGTCGTCGGAGGAAAGATTTATCGGTCCATTCAAGCAAGTTTTCGACGCGCACGATAGCGCAGATCACAGGGATCGTGGATAACTTCCTTGAGAATCCGACTCAGTGAACGGTCTCAATCTGTACTCTCACGGGATAATCCGGAATTCCGGAAGCGTCGAAGTTCCCTTCCGGTTTCACCTCTCTAACCGATTTGAACGACTGGAACCGAGCGTAGCGATGGAACCTTTGGAACGGGGCCGCGGTAACTCGTGAGCGCAGCGATTGAACCCTTCGATAGGACTCAGGGCAGGCTATTTGAACGTTTTGAACCCCTCCGGTTCCTACTATTGCCTCGTGCCTGATGCCTACTTTTCATCAATCGGGAATGCACGCGGTGACGGTTATCTCCACAAGGAGTTCGGGGGCATTCAACATGACTTCCACGGTGGTCCTGGCCGGTTTGTTGCTTGGGAAAAACTTGGCGTATTCCTCGTTGTAGGCCGCAAGGTCCTCACGTTTGGTCAGATGCGTCAGCACCGTCAGAACATTATCGAGAGATGTTCCCGCGGTTTCCAAAATCATCTTGACACGTTGAAGAGCGTACTGAGTCTGCTCTCTAACGTCTCTGCCAACCTCTCCGGTGACTGGGTGTCGGCCGGTTTGACCGGCGACGAACACCAGATCTCCGAACCGCGTGGCCGGTGAGAGATTTGGATTCGCCGCAGCAAGATTCACCCGAATAACTTCTTTCTTAGGCATCTGGTCTCCTGGAAGGAAAATTCGCTCGAAAATTGGCCGGCCAAATCTCTGCGAAGCGACCCTATAATTCTTCCAGCCGTCCCCTGTGCCACCGAGTCACGGTATGCGGTCCCGGCGCGAATCTCCCGTTGTGGTTCTCCGGGCCGAAACGACACATGCCGCTTGCGCCTGCTAGCATCACGCCGGATTCCAGATAAGCGACGGCCCCTGACAAATCGTCCCGGGCCGCGTTCAGCGCTGCGGCGCAATGCGCCGCGCAGTCCCAGCCGAAGGCGTGGTTCGCCGTCGGTACTTTTACGCCGTTCGCCGCCATGCCGTTGAGGAATTCCTCCACCATCGATGTCCGATCGCCGTCGCGATGAAACATATCGACGAACCAGCACTCACCCGGCCGCAACAGCAGAATGCGCATCGGCTCGTCGG
>DASQUN010000648.1:0-3370 GCA_035641275.1 Candidatus Udaeobacter sp.
CAGCGAACTCTTCCCCTCGGCGAAGAGGCGGAAGTGAGGCGTGATATGCAGATCGGCATTCCAACGAAATCGCGACGCGAGGAAAACATCCGTGCGCTCGGGAGCGGACTGACCGAACTGGAATTGATTGAAGTACTCCAAGCGCTCACGGATCTGACCACCTAGGGTCAAATAGATGCTTCCATCCTGGTTGAACGGAATGAACTTTAGCCGGTCCCAAAAATCGTCGGTCTTGCTCAGGTCCACACCCCTTAACGCCGACCAGTCCTCGTTGAACCGTCCGGCCGATCCGGTCTGATACAAGGGACGCTTTACTTTGTATTCGATTCCGTACTCCGGCCGTTTTATTTCTTCCTCAGTCTTTTCAGTCTGGGCGGACACGGGAACCGCGGCACAGAAGAATGACAAGGAGAGAAAGAGCCTCCCGACGAGGGCCGCTCGCCGGCTGCGACCGTTGTGTTTATCGCGGCTGGAAGAGTTTGTAGCTGGAAGCTTGATGACGACTCCGTTCTCGACGCTGCACCGTTCCGAGCAGATTCTGCGATTCGATTCCATGGCTTCACCTCCTGAACATCGACCGCGAGAATTTTGGTGCTGCTGCCGGAAGCTATTCGCAACAAACGACTTGTCCAAGTACCATGAACTACAGTCCCAAATCCAGAGCGCGAACCTTCTGCAGGCGTTGGCGAACGTCCTCCCAGTTGACGATCTTCCAGAAAGCCTTCACCCAATCGCCCTTCACGTTTTCGTATTGTAGATAGTAGGCGTGCTCCCACATGTCGAGCACAAGAATGGGCACGGTGCCATTGCCGATGTTACCCTGATGGTCGTATACCTGCTCGGTCACAAGCCGCTTGGCGAGCGGCTCCCACGCAAGCGTCCCCCAGCCCGATCCTTGGACGTTGAGCGCAGCCTCGTTAAGTTGGGCCTTTAGGTTAGCGACCGAGCCGAATGATTCTTTAACAGCGTCGGCCAGCTCCCCCTCCGGTTCGCCGCCGCCATGCGGGCTCAGGTTATGCCAGAACAGCGAGTGCAATACATGGCCGGAGAGATGAAAGGCGAAATTCTTCTGCAACTGGTTGATCGCCGCAAAGTCGCCTTTTTGCCGGGCTTCGGCGAGCTTCTCCAGCGTCATGTTCGCGCCGGCGACGTAGGCGGCATGGTGCTTGTCGTGATGAAGCTCGAGGACCCGTGCCGAGTAGTGCGGTTCGAGCGCCGCGTAATCGTACGGCAACTCGGGAAGCGTGTAACGTTTATCCATTCTCATCCTCCGAATTTTTTAATATCTGATGATCGACGGAACTTTTGCAGCCTCAGTCGCGTTAAAAAAGCAGCAAGCATTGAGCCAACCCAGCTAAGATCTGGCTCCCGCCGGAATCGACCGGTCAGAATCCCTGTAGACCTAGCCAAGAAAGCTAAAGAAGCGGTGCAGAATCGCCAGGCAGTTTTTGCTATGTGGTCTCGCCGCGTCGAGATATTGTGTCGATATATCGGAAAGTGTCGAAGTGCCGACAACAACGCGACACTGAATGCGCCGATGGTGTTTGCTGCCAACTCGGCCAAATTTTGATCGAGCGGAGTTAACTGCGCCGACCGAGCCTTCATTGATTAAAGCTGCTAACTCACTACTGTCCCAACGTTGAAGTTGAGATCGGTTAAAAGCTGGTGAAAACTCTGAGCTTTTTGTTCAAAATGCGATTTATCGATTTGAATTTGAAATCTTCCCCAGGCCACACTTCCGCATTATTGCGGAAGGAGATGGCCAATGAATTCTGGTTCAACAGTGTTTGCTCAACTGATGGAGTTTGTGCCGGCATACGAGTTTCGTCTCTTTGTGGATCGCTACCACGGCAACTACAAGGTGAAGAGCTTTTCATGCTGGGACCAATTTCTGTGCTTGGCCTTTGCTCAGCTCACTTATCGCGAAAGTCTCAGAGACATCGAGGCCTGTCTGCGGGCCGCCGGCAGGAAGCTTTACCACATGGGTATTCGTGGCAAGGTCTCCCGCAACACCCTGGCTCACGCCAACGAGGTGCGCGACTGGAGAATCTATCGCGACTTTGCCCAAGTGCTGATCCGAAATGCCAGAGAACTTTACCTCAACGATCCTCTCGCCGTAGAACTCGATCAAACCGCCTATGCTTTGGATTCCACCATCATCGATCTTTGCCTGTCATTATTCCCCTGGGCCAAGTTTCGAAAGCGCAAGGCAGCGGTGAAGCTCCATACTCTGCTGGACTTACGTGCCAGTATCCCTACCACAGTGATTGTCACTGCGGGAACAGTCCACGACGTCAATGTCATGGACGAGTTGTTTTGGGAGCCGGGTGCCATCTATGTGATGGATCGCGGTTATGTGGACTTCTCCCGCCTTTACCGTATGCAGCAAGACTCGGCCTTCTTTGTCACTCGTGCCAAGAAAAATTTCCGCTTCCAGCGCCTTTACTCCAACCGAGTCAACAAATCCACGGGACTTCGTTGCGATCAGACCGTTGTGCTTCATGGCTTTTACGCCCAAAAAGATTACCCCGAGAAACTGCGGCGCATTCGTTACTTCGATTTTCAAACCAACAAGCTTTTGGTTTTTCTGACCAACAACTTCACCTTACCGGCTTTGACCATTGCCCAACTGTATCGGTGCCGTTGGCAGGTGGAGTTGTTCTTCAAATGGATCAAGCAACACCTACGTATCAAGGCCTTCTACGGCACCAGCGAAAACGCGGTCAAAACACAAATCTGGATCGCCATCTCGGTCTACGTGCTGGTGGCCATCACCAAAAAGCGCTTGAACCTCCAGCACAGCCTGTATTCCGTTCTACAGATTTTGAGCGTGACGACCTTAGAGAAAACTCCGATCTTACAAATACTTTCACAAATCGATGAGTCAGCACAAATGCCCGATGACGGGAAGCAATTGATTCTATTCACTTAACGTTGGGACACTAGTGAGTGGCCATATGGACGTATTTTCCGAAGCAGTCGTCGCCAGACCCAATATAGAATAAAATTATTGACAGTAGCACGTGCGTGCGTTATCTTCGGGTCTATGAAAACACAATTACAGACGGGCTTAGCCCTTGGCTTGTTTGTCGTCCTAACCTGTTCGCCTCTGCACGCGCAGACAACGGATCCTGCCTCCCAGGCGGCTGAACCTGCGGTTGGCGAGGAGGCCGGTTATGGAATAGGCTCGGCGCTCGCTAATGTCTTTTATATCCCGGCGAAAGTAACTTACGCCGGACTCGGGCTACTCACGGGTGGGCTCGGATACGTGTTGAGCGGCGGAAGACCTGAGGTGGCCAACAACATCATTTACCCCGCAATCGGGGGCAATTACGTGGTTACGCCGAGCCATCTCAAAGGATCTGAGCCG
>DASQUN010000649.1:0-3994 GCA_035641275.1 Candidatus Udaeobacter sp.
CAACGCTCGTTTGGTGCTGCAAGACGTGGTCGAAAAATATCCTAATTCTGCTGAGGCGGCGACGGCCAAGCTTCGACTGAAAGCGCTCGAATCGTAACTGACTAATCGAACGGCTGCGCTTCGTAGACTCAATATTCCCGCTCATATTTTTTCCTCGGCAACCCTCAGGCGAGTGCCAGCAACAGTGTGTACTAGCCGGGCGTCATCTTATGGAAATTTTTCGCCACATTGATGACCGCGGATTATCGGTGCGAGCGTCGGTCGCGACTTTAGGCAACTTTGATGGTATTCACCTGGGACATCAAGCGCTCATTCAGAGCACCGTCGGAGATGCCAGGCGGCTTGGAATCCCCTCCGTCATTTTGACGTTTGAGCCCCATCCACTGAGAATTCTCGCCCCGGTGCGGGCACCCAAGTTGATTCTAGCGCACAAAGACAAAATGCAACTGCTTCAATTGCTCGGTATAGATGTTGTGGTCGTGCAAGACTTCGATACCTCATTTGCCAATATCGAAGCGCAGGAGTTCGTGCGCCGATTTCTCGTGGAGCGCCTCAAAATCAAAAAGGTCTGGGTCGGAAAAGATTTGAGATTTGGTCGCGGCAGGAAGGGTGGGGTCAACGATCTGATTTCCTGGGGCGGAGCCATGGGATTCGATGTAGGAGTCGTCGAACCGGTCATGCTCAAGGGCGTTCGAGTCAGCAGCTCTCGTATCCGACAGCTCCTGGCGGAAGGTCGAGTCGAGGAGGTTGAGCCAATGCTGGGGCGGTATCATTTTGTTTCTGGACGAGTGGTGAGCGGCCACCGTAGGGGACGTGAGCTCGGCTTCCCCACGGCCAACATTTCCCCTCGCACGGAAGTCCTTCCTCCAGACGGTGTCTATGCCACCCTGTTTCAGTTCGGCGGAAAAGAAATTCTCAGCGTCAGTAATATCGGCGTCAATCCTACGTTTGGCTCGGGTCCGAGAACGGTAGAAACCTTCATCCTGGATTTTAACGATGATATTTACGGCCAATCGGTGAAACTTTCTTTTGTGAAGAGAATTCGCGAAGAGAAGAAATTCGGGTCGGTCGACCAACTGATCGAACAGATGGGTATCGACGTCGCTTGTGCCCGAGCTATATTCAATCAGTTGGGCATGACGGAGAACGCGACCGCCGCGAAATGAGAGCTGGCGATGGCTTTCCAACAGTGGGTGATCGACAGTCCATCAGTGGGGATGCGGTTGGATCTTTTTTTGGCCCGCCACTTTTTCGATGGCGCGGCCCGTAGCGGCGTCAGTCGTTCCGGCATACAGAGGATGATTGCCGAAGGGCAGGTGAAACTGAATCGGCAGCGGGCGAAGTCCAGCGCTCGACTCAAGATCAATGACGTCGTAGAGATCGAAAACATTCCGCCTCGTGAGATCCCGTTAAAGCCGGAATCTCTTGCGTTAAACATTCTGTACGAGGATGAGGACTGTATCGTTATCAATAAGGCACCCGGAATGGTGGTGCATCCCGCCGCGGGCCGGAGCAGCGGCACGCTTGTCAACGCGCTTTTGCACCACTGTCCGGATCTTCAAGGCATCGGTGGCGAGCGTCGCCCCGGGATCGTTCACCGGTTGGACAAAGATACTTCCGGGGCGATGATCATCGCGAAGAGCGATATGGCCTATCAACAGCTCGCGCGGCAGTTCAAGGAGCGAAGCGTGAGCAAAGAGTACCTTGCGCTCGTTTGGGGCAAGCTCGAACCGGCCACGGGGACTATCGATCGCCCCATCGGACGACACCGTTCCGACCGCAAGAAAATGTCGAGTGTTTATTTTCTCGCCAAAAGACGCCCAGCGGTCACCGAGTGGTCCGTTGAAAAGTACTTTATGGTTCCTGCGGACACGGCGAGTGCCACTTGGCTCAGCTGGGTGAGGCTCAAGCCTCGGACTGGACGAACGCACCAGATTCGCGTCCATCTAGCAGATCTGAAATATCCACTCGTCGGAGATAAGGTCTACGCGCGTCTAGGGAATCGCAGGGCGACCGTGAAGGAAGAAGAATCGAGGGTTGACATTTTCTTCCGCCAGGCGCTGCATGCGGAAAAGCTCGAGATTGATCATCCCCGTAGCGGTGAACGCATGAAGTTTTTTGCGCCACTAGCGGATGACCTCCGTGAACTCTTGAGGGACTTGGAGGTACGACGCATAACCGTAGAAGCGGTTTTCACATACAAAAGGGGCCTGTCAAGCCATCTGAAAATCTAACCGGAGCTACGGTTCGTTGAGTCATCTGAAAATCTGACCGAAGCATGTGTACGAATCTGTTGTTGCATTTCGTATCGCTGACGTTTTTGTTTTTTAGTGAAGGTCCAGTCTCTCCAAGCCGAACCAACTCTGGGGCGCGGCAAGGGTGGCTTGTGTGGGTCCAGTTCTGTTAACTGGGTTTTCTTGCGCAGCCGACTGTTTTGTTTGGCAGCTAGGTTGTAGAGGCAGTCGAGCTGATGGTCGATGTGTCGGGAGAGTTCAAAGGGGTCAGTGTTTTTAGCCATGGATTTTAGCGCATGGATCTGTGGAGTTTTTTCTGCGCATTGAAGCACCCGCTCAAACGGAGTAGCGGGCTGGTCATAACGGCGCATGACCCGCGAGCCCTTACGGATTTTACAGCTAAGCTTCATGGAGGGCTGGAATAGATTCTGAAAAATTCGAAGCTGCTCGTAGAGCGAGTTGATTATCTTGCGAGCTTCCATAGTGTCATAGCGCTCCCAGCCCAAGAGCTTGCGCACGTGAGTCCAGTTTTTCTGCTCCACATGGGCATTGTCATCTTTTTTGTAGGGCCGGGAGCGAGTGAACTGGACGCTTTGGTCTTGGGGTCTTTGTTGGCAGAAGTTAAAGAGGTGAGCGTTGATAAACTCACTGCCGTTATCGGAGTCGATGCCGCGCAGCCGGAAGGGCAATCTTTGTTCGATCGCCGTAAGGGCTTCGACGATTCCGATTTGTCCTTTACCCAGGACGGCCTGTCGTTCCACCCAGCCGGTGGCGATGTCAACGCCGTCCAGAGTGTAGAGGAATTCCCCGCCCGCCGAGGCTCCCGAATGCGAGACCAGGTCGATTTCCAAGTAGCCGGGTAAAGTCACATCCCAATGATCGGTTTTGATCGGAATCATGTGTTTGAGAAGGGAGCCCGGCCGGGTCGTTCCATAGAGTCGACGTTTAACGGTGCGCTTGTGGGGGAAAAGCCGCCGGTCCATCTGACGAGGACTGATCGCTAAGAGCTCCTTTGCCAACTCTTCCTTGACTGCGAAGTGTTTCTTGACCCACGGAAGCCACTGCGGCATGGCCGCCTTAAGGCGCTGCGAGCACAGGTAGCCCGAGGCTTCCCAGACCTTGGCCAGCATGGCGATGCTCGCCTTACTGTAAGTAGCCGAGTGCGGGACAGAACGTTTGGGCAGTCTCTCCTTCAACGGACGGTTTAACAGCCAAATGGCGTACTTTCGGTTGTAGCCACACACTTTGCAGAACTCCTCTAACATCGCCGTCCTCTCTGGGCGCCGCCCTTTACGGTAACGCTCATGGATCGATCGCAAATACTCTCGCTTGGATTGTCGCGCCATACCAATTCCCTCCATCACTCCCTCCTTCTCAGCGCATCATGCGCCCAAGGAGCGTTAGATTTTCAAATGGCGCAACGAACCTTCACTGGGTTAGATTATACATGGCGCAATACGCTGGGTTTTATGTTGCGGGAAATCCCTGTAGAATCGGCCGAAGGCTCGCGAGCGCAGCTACGACCCTTTTTCAGAGAGACTTCGACGCGATCTTTATGCCTCCGGACTCGCTCATCTCGGAAGGAGTCGAGAGCCTGGTGAAACAGGCGATTAAAGAAAAATTGCCGCTGATTGGATCTGCGCTGGGACTCGTCAAGCGGGGTTGTCTATCGTCGTACGCCGCAGATTACCTTGCGCTAGGAAAGCAGGGAGCGCTGCTAGGGGACAAACTTCTAAAAGGAGTTAAACCGTCGGAGCTGT
>DASQUN010000650.1:0-5495 GCA_035641275.1 Candidatus Udaeobacter sp.
TGTCGGAGACGGTCGCCTGGGAGGGCGGGTGTTCGTCGATTTCGATGAAGTCAAGCGTCAGCGTCGGAATCGCGGCGTCATGGATCCGTTCAATTATCTTTCCGGCCGTGTACCGGTGACCGCGCGCGGTATTCTCCAGACACGCGATGGCAAGGGCCAGTTTCAACTGCAATCTGCGGATGTCTCGGGCATCCCTTTGCCCAAGCCCTTGGTTCAGGAGCTGGTAACGTTCTTCTCGCGAAACCCTGAAAACCCCAAAGGATTCGACTTAGACGCGCCTTTCGCCCTTCCCGTTAAGATACGCGAGATCACGATCAACAACGGAGAGGCGGTAATCATCCAGTAGGAGGTTCGGCAACTTCGCCGGTAGCCATCCGGCGCCTGAGCCCTGACACCGACCCGTTCCGTCATTGAGACAACCCGGATCGGGGTTTGGCTTTCAGCCTACGTCAGCATGAAAATCTCGTGGGCTATGATGAACGAATGTTGTCGCTCACACAGTTGCCGGCGCGCGCTCTAGGGTGCATTGGCGCCGCGTTCGGGGACCACCCCCATACGCCCGGCCGAATGCGACCGCGCGAGCCATTCGGAGCCGACCAAAATGATCGCTAACAAGAGGCCGATGCCGTTGCTGGCCCAGGTGAATGTGGCGTGCTGCCCGCTATGCACGACCGGAATCAGCAACCCGATGGCAGCGACCAGAAACAAGACCCGTCGCACGATTCCCATCGGCCGAAACAGATAACCCACCACACCGACACCCAGCAGGATCGCGCCAGCGACCGCGGTCACGATGGAGAGAGTGACCACGTGCCACTGACCAATCAATAACAACGAAGGAGAAAAGACAAACAGGAAAGGAACGACATACGCGATGATGCACAAACGCATCGCTTCCCAGCCCGTGCGCACTGGATCGGTCTTGCCGATCGAGGCGGCGGCGTAACTGGCCAAGCAGACCGGCGGCGTGACCATGCTTAGCATGCCGAAATAAAAAATGAACAGATGCGCGGCGATGGGCAGAATACCCAATTTGGAAAGCCCCGGCGCGACGAGGACCGCCAGCAGAACGTAAACCGCGGTCGTCGGCATGCCCATACCTAGGATGATACTAACGATCGCCGTCAGGACAAGCAGCAGCAGAGCGCTCTGCTGGCCAATATTTAAGAGCGTAAAGGTTAGCGTGAAACCGAGACCGGTGAGCTGGAGAACGCCGATGACCACGCCTGCGAGCCCGGTGATCACCGCGATTTCTAACATTCCGCGTCCGGTTTTTAGGAGAATCCCCACAAGTTCGCGCCAGCCGAGTTCGACGCTGGGGGCGAGAAATCCCACGACGAGAGCAGACGCCGCAGCTAGGAGCCCCGCCTCTTCCGGCCGCCGATTCAGGAAAAACATCCAGATCACCAATATCAATAAAGGCACAACGAAACTCGCAGACCTGCGCAGTACGGGAAGCGGCCGTGGCAATGCTGTCCGCGGTAGTCCATGAATTCCATTGCGCGCCGCCAGCAGATCCACCTGTATAAAGAGCGCCACGTAGTACAGCACCGCAGGCACCAAAGCCGCGAGCGCCACCTGCGCGTAGGGAATGGCAAGATACTCCGCGATAAGAAAAGCCGCGGCGCCCATGACCGGCGGCATGATTTGCCCGCCGGTCGACGCCACCGCCTCAACGGCCGCAGCCTGCGGAGGGGGATAACCTGCCTTTTTCATCATAGGAATCGTAAAGGCGCCGTCCACCACGACATTCGCTACGGCACTGCCGCTGATATTTCCGAACAAGCTAGAAGATACAATGGCAATTTTTGCCTGGCCGCCGCGATATCGGCCCATGACGGCCTGAGCAAAATCGCTCAGGAAGGCGGCGCCGCCGACGGCATAGAGCGCCTCGCCGAACAGGATGAAGACCAAAACTATGCTCGACCCCACTTGCAGGGGTAGACCGAAGATTCCATTGGCATCGAGATACAGGTAAGTGGCAAGGCGGCTCACAGACCAGCCACGACCGTAAAAATCTCCGGGAAAAAGGTAGGCGAAGAAGGCATATAAGACGAAAACAACAGCAATGATGACAAGCGGCCAACCCAGCAACCTCCGGCATGCCTCAGCCAAGAGCAAAATTGTGATGGAACCCAGAATCACTCTGGCTTGAGTGATTTCCCCCAAAGTATCGACCAATTTTGGATATTCAATGAAAATATAAAGACCCACGACCAATCCAGCGACAGCAGCGGCTTGGTCATACCAAGGAACGCGATCCCGCCTCGCCGAAGCCCCCGCGGGTACTAGAATAAAAGTGACAAGAAGAGAGAGGGCCAGGAATAGCCCCATGTACTGCTCGTTGAAAAACAACCAGCCGAGCATTTGGGGCACATTCAGCAAAAAGAAGATGCCCACAACGGGTATCATGATCAGAGCGCTGCTAGCCACCCATACGAGGGGCCCGCTAAGATCACGGGAGCGGACGCTTTCTTCGATATCCACCGCGTTGTCCTTCTTCTCAAGTCTCGGATGGCTGGCTTCGGAGTTCTAATTTCCCCGTTCCCCAACTGCCATTAGTTCCCGTCCTGGGACTCGAAACTGAGCCGAGGATCTCTAATTACAAATCTCCTTCATCCGGGCGTCATGTTTCGCTGTCCAGACACCTACTTCCTTATAAAACTGAATCGCTCCAGAATGATACGGCACCGTAAAGTTGGTAATGGCTTGGGTCTCCTTAGTCCAACGTTTGAAAAGCGGGTGAATGGTTTGCAGCTCTGCGAGGTTTTCCCACCACGCTTTTGCCAAGGTGTAAATGGCCTTTTCACTGACTTTGGTCGAGCTCACCAGGTGTAGCGGATAGCCGAGGACGTGAATGTCGCCTTTAACGCCGGTGGCGGCAGTCGCCTTTACGATGGACGCGCCGATCTTTCCGACGATCTTGTTGGAGTTTTCCGTGTTCGAGATGTTGAGAAAACGAACCGGTTCCATAGCATTGACTTCCTCAATGAGCCCGATACCCAGCGCGGAGATTGAGGCATCGGTCCTTCCTTCCGGAATCCCACGAACGCCATCATTAAGGTTAGACACCCGCACTTGAACCACGTCCGTGGGCTTCAATCCGTCGGTCTCCATCATGAGGCTCTGCAACGTCTGACTGATGGCGTGACCGCCGAAATCCCAGGCCATGCGCTTACCCTTGAGATCGCTAACTCTTTTGACGTCCAACTTGTCACGAACTACGATACCCACCGTGAACGGGAACACCCCCCCGGACAGAACACGCACACTGGGATAAGGCTTCTTGTAATTGCCTGTACCCGTCGCCGCCATATAGGAATCAAGAACATTGATGATACCCATCTCGATTTCACCGCTCTCCAGCAAAGGCATCCACGCGTTGGGGCCATTGTAGGGTTGCACCTTACCCGATATTGGAGTCGCCTTGCTGGCTACGGCGGCGAGGCCCGAGGCCAGGGCGTGTGCGCCAGTGCCGGCTGGATTCGTGCCGATAGCCACAGTACGCGGCAGGTCTTTGCTCTTGTTGGTGACCAGACCACAGTCGATTTTGGCCAGTGCCACTCCACTCAATTGCCCGGAGGGCAGCAGCAGAAGAGTTATCGCCAGCAAGATCCAAACTGCCCGGTTTACACGCTTCATCTTGAATCCTCCTTTATCAGTTCAAAACAATAGGAACGGGAGCATTGACTCATGCGCCGCTATCTATCTCTTTTCTCCTTGAGAGTTGTCAAGCCGTTTTTGCGAAGGAGCCACGTCGCACGGCATGATTTGGAGTATTGTAGCGATGGAGCACCGGAGTGTTGTGAAGAACACGATCTTGCCTTTAAAAGTTTTGGACTCCCTCGGCGATTGGCCCGGCATTACTCCAGCACTCCATCACTCCGGTTTTTCTTTTGCCGGTGATTTCGCCAAAAACATGCACAGCGTCGATACAAGACTGACGAAAGCAAATATGGCGAAGGCGATCGTGTAGCTTTTGGTGAGATCATAGAAGAATCCGGCAATGATCGGCCCCATGAAAGTGCCGGCAGTGGTCACCGAACGGCTGACGCCCTGAATGGTAGCAAAAGCGAGTGTGCCGAAATAGTCGGCGCGAATCGGTTCTTGCAATGAGGCCAGCCCGCCGTACGAGAGCGAGTAAATAATCATGCAGCTTGTAAAGACAACGGCATGCGCCGTATAACCCATCAGCAAGACGGAAACGCTGAGTGCCAATAAAAGCCCCATTATTAATCGCCGTTTATCGAGAATATCTCCGAGCCATCCCATGCCGAGGCGCGCGGGCGCGCCGATGAGTGCGGAAATTCCGAGCAACCCGCTTGCCGCCTCCGTCGTCCAGCCTCGGTCGACGAGCAGAATAACGAAATGAACCGAGACTCCTTCCGTCACCATGTGGCGCAGCGCCATGGCGATCGAAAGCAACCAGAAAGCTCGGTGGCGTAAAGCTTCGCTCAAAGTAAACTGCGGATCAGACGAAACATGGCGTGAGGCACGTGCGCTTGACGCCATGGTCGTCTCATCGCGAGCTGTCGCTTCTTCCTGATGGTAGATCCTGTTAATGAACCATGCGAGGGGAAATCCGGCGGTGAAAATGATGACGGCCGACACGACCGCCGCGGTGCGCCACCCCCAGAGACCGATCATCCAGCCGATCAACGGCACGAGCGGCCCGGAAATCCCAGGACCCATGCGGAAGATGCCAAAGGCCAAGCTTCTTCGTTCATGGAATACCTTCGCGATGAGCACGCTGATTGGCATGTTGTAACCGAGGCTGGAGCCGAGGACGATGCCGAGAATGATCACGACGTAGAGCATCGGCAGGGAATTGACCCAGCTCAGTGAAAGGAATCCTAACGCGCAAATGATGACACCGATGAAGAGCATCCTGTGCGCGCCGACCCGATCCGTCATGTAACCTTCGATGGGACCCAACAGGCCGGACTCGATCCGCGCCAGCGAAAATGCCCCCGATATCGCCGTCCGGCTCCAGCCGAACTCACGCTCAAAGGATGGAAAAAACGCGCTCATGCCGAAGTAGCTGAAGCCGGTATTGACCGCGTGGGTAATGCATCCGGCGATCACGAGCCACCATTTCCTTTCCATCAAAACATGATCTCCAAAATGTCTTTGCGAAAATGCGTGCAGATTAGCGGAAAAACGGCGCGCAAGAAAGCAACCTTACTCGAGCGGATCGTCCAACGCCATTGTCAGCAAAACGAATTAATGAGTTACTTCACTAGTATGTAGACACCTGACATCTATTCGACTGAGGCCCGAGCCCTGCCGACCGCGGTCAATGAGTCTATGGCTTGTAGGCTGCCGTCCCCGTCCTCTCAAGGGTGGCTATTCCAACAGCCCCGACCTGAACGCCACCTTCACGTTCGTGTGCACGAGCCTCCATGACTCGGCCTCGGTCGCTTCGTGGCTCCTTACTTACGACCTCCTTGGTAATATTGTTCACGTGCTAGAGTAGAGTTACCAACATCATTCCG
>DASQUN010000651.1:0-3450 GCA_035641275.1 Candidatus Udaeobacter sp.
TAAGCACGCTCAAACGGAGTCATGCATTTAAAACCCATACGCCAATATTTCATACTGATCAGACGGCTCCGCGTTCTTACCTTAGCCCCGCGACCTGCAAGGGACTTTCTGACCCTGAAACACTGTGATAGCTTCACAGTCCATCGGTGACAAAAATTTTTTGTTGACCAGGAGACTGTTCTTATGTCACGAGACGACCGCGTTAGAGATTTGATGACGGCGTTTGAGAAAACCGCTTACTTCCAGTGGATGAAAAGGCAGGGCATCCCTATCGTTGAAGGTTATGGGCTGGAAGACGTCCGGGACGTGTCGCTCGCCCCTTGGGCTCGCACCGGAGGCAAGGCGGCCTTCGTCAATCTTTATGGCATGGAAGGGGTCACCGGCATGTTTGTCGGTGAAATTCCTGCCGGCGGCGCTTTAGAGCCCGAGAAGCATTTCTATGAGGAAGTGATCTGCATTCTGGAAGGACAAGGAGCGACGGAAGTCTGGCAGGAAGGAGGTCGCAAGCAGATGTTCGAATGGGGCGCATGGAGCTTATTTGCGCCGCCGCTCAACACCCGGCATCGGCTGATCAATGGCGGGCGGCAGCCGGTCAAGTTCTTGGCGGTCACCAACGCGCCGCTGATTCTGGACACGATTCACAATGAAGACTTCGTTTTTAACTGCCCCTACGATTTTTCGGATCGCTACTCAGGGGCGGAAGATTTTTTTAACGTGGGACAAAAGCGCTACGAGGTCGGCATGCAGCACATCTGGGAAACCAACTTCATCATGGATATTCAATCGGCGGCTCTCGATGAAAGAACCGTCAAAGGTGCCGGAGTGCGCATCACCCAGTTCGAGCTCTCGGGAAACAGCTTGATCGGCCATCTGGCGCAGTGGCCGGGGGGGCGGTACCACAAAGCGCACTACCATGGCGCAGGGGCGATTCTGTTAGGTTTGCAGTCTTCCGGATATGTCTTCTTATGGTCGAAGGAGCTCGGAATCCGGCCCTACGAAGCCGGCCACGGCGAGGACGTGGTGGAAGTGAAATGGAAGGCGGGCAGCGTCTATTGCCCTCCGGGGGGATGGTTTCACCAGCACTTTAACACCGGACCGCAGCCCGCGCGCCATCTCGCGATCCGCTATGGCAGTCGGATTCACCCGATTGGATTCAAGATTGCCGATAAGCGCAGCGAGGATGGCGTCTATATTGACGTGAAGCGAGGAGGGACGCTGATCGAATACGCCGACGAAGACCCGCAGATAAGAAGACATTACGAAGACGAATTGAGAAAAACCGGAGTGGCTTGCGAGATGCCGGGCGCGTGAGCGCAGTGCCTGGTTTTGGTAGGGGCGACCGGCCGGTCGCCCCTACTTCAATATCTGTTCGGCGAATTTGGCCGAGGGGATTCTCACCCGAATGTACTTATCTTCCAGATGGTTTCTTACCTTGTGGTATTCTTCCACTGTCATGACGTCTTTGGCCGCCCGCATGCCGTACTCCTGCAGCCATTTCGTGTCCACATCGAGCCGGCGTGTCGATTGATGCATAACTTTTACATAAAGCTCCTGCCCCTCTTTCGACAAAAGCCAATTGACAAAGACTTTAGCCGCATGAGGATGCGGCGGATTTTTGACGATCCCGATGACGCCGGAGCCGTTGCTGGAAGGTGCTCCTTCTTTTAACCGCGGCAGTTCCTTGACCGGGAGGTTAGCGAGAATGAAGCCCTCGAGCGTGTAAAAGCTGACACCCAATCCAATGGCGAGCTTGCCTTTGGCCAAGGCATCGGCGAGTTGGCGCTGATCGCGGCTGACGAAGAGATCCTGTTGAACGAGCTTTCTAAGATAGCCCTCTCCTTTAACGTCCCAGAGAAAAGACCAGATGGATTGACCTGATCCTGGAGTTCTCGGATCGAGAAATCCCACCTTCCCCTTCCACTTCGGATTGAGAAAGTCGTCCAGCGAGCGAAACTCTTCCGGTTTTGCAACTTCCGTATTGTACCAAAACCCTCCGGTCCCCGCGTCGGCGATGAAAGAGTAGAGAAACCTTTTTGTTTTGACATTATCCTCCCAGATGTGTCCTCCCCACCAATGCTTTTCTTCCCTTACCTCGGGTAGAATCATATTAGGCGGAAACGGGTCTACCATTCCCTCCTCGACCAGCGATTCATAGGTTCCGGATCCCCCGATGAAGACATCGAAGTATTTGACTCCGGCTTTGTATTCCGATGCGATCCTGCTTGCATTTTGCGGACCTCGAGCCGTCAGAAGCTCCATGCCGATGCCGAATTTCGGCTTGAAGATAAGTTCCAACTGTTTTCTAAGCTCGGGCCGCGCCGGAATGCCCACCACGATTTCGCCCTCTCGCTTCGTCTCCTGGAGGCTCCGTTCCCATTCCTTTTTCCAATCCACCTGTCCCAGAGCGTTTCCAACCGAACCCCAAAGCAAGAGTCCCGCGACCCCTAGCCAAACCGCAGTACGTCTGCTTCGCACAACACAGAGCATGTCATTTCTCCTCTGGCTACAAAAAACGAGACCGATGACACCTGAGATCCAGGATAATCCGCATTGTCAGGCACGTCGAGAGAGGCACGAGGCAAATAGTACTTTTCTCGAATATGGCGGAGATTGTGTTTTTTGCATGGGTTCCTAGTAACCGATGATAATCGGTTTCGCGCTTGGATTCTACTTGGATTCCATCTGTGACGGTATCATTGGACTCCAACAGGTTCCACATTGTCGTGGGCCAACTTTTTTATACTCGGAAGCGTATCGCCGATAATACTTGTTAAGGTCCCCTTGCATCCCAGTAACATTGTGTGCGATGGAAGCGTTTAAGAAGCCACTCTTATTTTTTTCATAAAGTCTCACATTTCAATCCAGGCTGCCGGCAACACGGAACAAATCCCGGACCGTGCGGCATTCGCTCGCGGATATGAAAGGAGAAAAATGGATCGAATAAACAGTTTCGTAAAACGAATTCCCGGCTCCCCCTATAGTGTCGGCACGTTCAAAGAAGTTATAAAATCTCGTGCTGTGGGATTCTTGCAGGACGGAGACTGGATTTACGAACGGCAGGTCATTGAGTCGCTTTGCAAGTCATCCAGGAGTAAACAGTTGCTGCTTCTCTATCGTAGGTTCGCAGCCTACCGTGCTTCTCAGCCTCATTCCGGTAAGGATCGTATATAGGGTCAACCTCTGCACACAGCGGTGATTTCAATCGGAAAGCTTCTGCGACTCAAAACCCATACGGACTCAAAAAATATTCCGCAGTGAAGATATGTGCGCACAAACCCAACAAAGTCTAGTTCAGGAAGCGATTAACCACAAAACATTCCGCAGCCTTACGCGGAGGTTAAATTGCGAATGGAGGAGATTCTATGGAAGAGGCGCGGGCATTATCGGGGAATGATGTCCCGAGATGACCCTACCAAAAGCAATTGGAGGCAGATTTCTTGATGGACTTTC
>DASQUN010000652.1:0-5229 GCA_035641275.1 Candidatus Udaeobacter sp.
CGCGCGCTCTCACTTCCACATTCTCTGTTGCTTCCAGCCGGCCCGTGTACTCGTCCCACTCGATGATTTCTTGAACGATTGGGAGGCTTACAGTGACCTTCGGTGGCGCAGGCGTCGTCGCCTGTTTCGATTCGCAACCTGCTTGGAGGGCAAGCGCTGCAGCGAGTAACAAAAAGATAGCGTAACGCAAGGTAAAACCCCTTGTCTGTCTTTTGCACAGTCTCTGTCGACCACCTTTGAAAACGGCGCTAAGAAATTCCGAGAGCGCTTTCGGTGGATCGGACAGCTCGTAAATTTTCAGCATGTGTATTCCCATTCGTTCAGCAACAGCAAGTGCCGTTCCAGCTATAAGGCGGACCTGCGCACGCCGGTAATTTGTTGCTAGAGGCTTCTACTAGAAGAGAAATTGACGCGGTTTCTTCTTCACTGATTAGGAGGCGGCGGCAGGCAAAGCGACACTATTTCGGCAGATGCCGGAATATCGGCTTTCATGGTGCCAATGCGATGCGCGAAACGTCCTGCTTCAATCCATTCAGTTTTGTGTGTTCCATAATCGAACCTCCATAATAGTTGTTTATAAAAATGGTCGTGCCTAATCGGCTTAGACACGTATACGTCCTGGAACGCTCAATCGCTGGTGTACTCACGCCAATTAATAGCCCTAGGAGGACGGTCTCGATAAAACCTCTCACTGTTGGCCAATACGGAGCACCCAGAAACCATCGTAACCAGCAAGAAAATGAACAAAGCAATTTTCTTCATAGAGAGTTCCTGCCCTTCAACGATGCCAATAGCTGATTTGTCATTTTCGTCCGATGATTTGGCATGGCTTGCGCCAAACCACGGCGAATCTAGAAGTACGTGTAAACAGGGAGAATCAAGAGATTTACAAATCGCTCGCCTGTAGTTCACGGCATTGGCTCACTTCTTAAGTCGATGCCCAGCAGTAGTATTAAAGACAAGCATTAACGGTGTGCTCGCTCAAACCCAACCGGATTTGAGTCCAAAAAAATAGTTCTTTTGTGCCGACGGCTCAGAGACAAACCAACGGGTGCTCATCAGAAGCGCAAGCAAGCCAAATAGCAAAAAATCTTTACCTTGTTATTTCTTGAACTCCTTGTTATTTCCAAATCCTCACTCCGACGAGCCGACGGCATTGGGGAGAGGCGTTAGCCCCTCCCCTCATACCGTTCAGGAAGCACTCACTCTCCGTCGCGGCTTAACTCGCGTTGCAGCTGATCTTTCTGAGACCTGATTTCGTCGGCGCCCAAAGGATCGTGGTCACACGAGCCATAGTAGTCGATGATGTCGCCTTCGCTGGGATCCTTAAGAACAGGACGATCCGAAGCCAAAGTGTTCTCGCGAATGGCAGGGAAGGTTAAATGACAGTAACTACCCGGAGTGAGCACTTGGTTGGAGATGACACCCGGAGCGGCTGCAAAAGCACTTCTTGCTCCGAAGCTCCCGACTAGAAGCAGGGCTGCCAAAAATGATGTCGCGATCTTCATCAGATTTACCTCCTTTCTGTTTTCTTTCACAACAGTAGTCTTGGCAACGCCTGTGCCAGGACCGCCCCGACGTTTGGAAAACCTCTAAGTGGTCAGAATCAGGAAAGTTACAGATGGCCGCACTTTCCGCTTGGAAAGCCAGTGACGAAGAAATTCTGCCGGATTATTGGCAAGTGCCAAAGTATCGGCGTTTACCTAAACGAGTGATGCCCAGCTTTCTCATCCCGGCAGGCACTTTGAACCTCGGTGCACGATCTTACTCCCAATCAGGTATTCGAACACAAGGCGCCAGCTCTGCGAATCGCGAAGTCAAACCTCCAATGCACGAGGATCGTTGCGCCGCGTAGCAGCATTGTCTGGAAAAACCAGAGTACAGCCCTTGCGAATGTTCACCCCGGCCGACCGGTGTTCCATTGACCGTTTATGGTTGCCGCGAATCAAACTGACGCAATTCAATCATGTGCGCTCGTGCACGGAGGGCGGAGGATTGCCGTGAGCTTATAAAAGAGCGAATGAAACGCAGACGCGATCACTGTTACGTTTCACTGGCCAGGGAAGGATTGCATGTGGAGAGTTCTAACAGGTTACTGAAAAACTGCGTTTGCAGCTGCTCAAAAAGATCTCAGAGGCGAGGCGATTGAGCGCAACGAAGCGTATGAGTTCTTTTCGCCAGCCCGCTACGAAATCGCTGGTTCAGGTATGGAACCAACGTCACACTAAATCTCCATCTACAATGACAACGAGGATTCCTTCGGGTTTGTCTGCTCTGTCCAGAACACCGCGGTCGACAGCCGTCCTTTTAATCCCAAATCGATCAAACCAGCGAGCCGCCAAGAGGTCGCCTTCACTGTCGTAAAGCTCCCAATAATCGACAGGCCTTTCGGTGGTTGCGTCGTCATATACAGTCACGGCGCCCACAGTTTTGTCGCCCACAACTAACGGAGCGACTGACACGACGGTAAGCTCGTGTTGTTCCAATGCCCAAACAGGAAGAAAGGGCTCTACGTCCACGGACTGTGTCTCGTCTTTGCCTGCCGCGACTAAAGGAGGGGAAAGGAACAGAGCAGCCAACAGGCTTAAAATGGTAATTTTATTCTTGAGTGCCATGATTATTTTCGCTCAACTCAGTTCCACATCACTCGCCTATGAAGCGCAACCTACGCCCGTTCTCAACAACTTCGACCATCGGCTCACAGAAATGCGACTCTAGGTGATTCAGCCGACCGGCATTTCCACAGGCACGGTTGTAGCGCAAGTCCATCTGCGATTATCGAATCAAAGAAAGCCTCCGCATCGAAAGACTATCGGCCAGAACCCAACGAGCCAAATCAATCGATGTTGGGCGCCAACAGCTTTCCTCCGGCGCCGATACGGTTTAGATCGTAGTCGGCCGCTGTCGCGAGAAGCGCCTGCTCAATGCCGTGAATAGCGACGCGAGCCAGCAGAGTTGTCCCGATCAGACACAGAGCCGATAAAAATAGTGTGTTGATCTTCATAAGACCCGCCTTTCTCCGGTTCTCTTTGCAGAGAGTGATGGCAACGATCGTGCCAGCCCACATCCAATTATGAACGAGGAGAATCGGGCTGATGTAGAGCTTTCGAGGGATTCGGTTAATGCAACCGTGACGAAAAGAGCTGCCAATCTATCGGCAAACGCCGAAATGCCGGCTCGCCCGATAAGCTTGCATGTAAGTCGAGAGCGATTGAATCGATCGCCAAAGCCTCGGGACTTTGGAGAGTGGCCTCGAAATCGCGACACTTTTTCCAGCGGACCGCAATTTGCCGGTCTAAATTTTTTCCTATTCGCCGATCTCGGCACAACAAAGCCCACTTTGGCAGATCTTTTGCGGATGCTTGATCACAGAAGCACGACGCATCGGATTTTACGGGCGCCGGGACTAACCCGTTTTTTGCACGGAGGCACGCCTATGTCACAAGCACGCGAGAGAATGCCCACGGACGCCGGACGGCCCGTGGGAGACAATCAGAATTCGCTCACGGTGGGCCCGCAGGGTCCGGTTGTTTTTGAAGACGTCCTGCTTTTCGAAAAGATGGCTCATTTTAACCGCGAGCGCATCCCAGAGCGGGTCGTTCACGCAAAGGGGTCGGGCACCCACGGATACTCTGTCTGCAACAATGCCGACATGCCAAAATACACGACCGCAAAGCTATTATCTGCCGTGGGAAAAAAGATGCCGACGTTTATCCGGTTTTCGACCGTTGGCGGTGAGAAGGGCTCAGCGGACACGGAACGCGATCCGCGCGGGTTCGCGCTTCTACAAGGCTGATCCCGCCTATGGGACCGGCTTAGCAAGAGGGCTTGGGCTCAAATTGTAACGAATTTGATACTACACAATCTAATGTGGCAGCCGCACAAACTTAGCACTGCAAAAGAAGCCACAAAAGCGAAAAATTGTGTCGAGGAGAAAACGATGCGGCAGCGAAAAGTCATCACGACTACTTTGGGAGATATCATCGTTGCAGTGACTGACGAGGTCATGCCCATCATCCGTGATCGACCGGGCCTGTACATGGTGGTCTCCTATATCCTTACTGATCTCTTGGCTCGCCAGCGCGTGTGCGTTCACAAGCGGTCACGACGAAAATACCCGAGTTGTCTTGCTGAAGAATTAGCGCGGATGGGACAGGGGTCCAATTGATGAAAGCGTTAGCAGCGGTTGGATTGGGAATTTTACTGTTAACGCAGCCGGTCTGGCTAGCCGCAGGAGCGCCTGGAAATCAGGTTCGTCAAACCGTCGACAAACTCCTCGTGATCCTCAAGGATCCGCAGCTCAAAGCAGAGCGCAGCAAGGATGAACGGCGTGAGAAACTCAAAGAGGTGATCTATCAAAGCTTTGATTTCACGGAGATGGCCAAGCGCTCTCTCGGGTCCGAGTGGCGTCGCCGCAACCCTGAGGAACAAGAAGAATTCGTCAAACTTTTTACCAGTCTCCTTCAGGGAGTCTATCTGGACAACATCGAATCGTACAGCGATCAGAAAGTCCAATACCTAAAGGAGCGGCACGATAATAACTACGCTGAGGTGGACACAAAAATCGTTGACAACACAGGACAAGAAATCTCGGTCAATTACCGGCTTCACAATGTGAATGGCGATTGGAAGGTATACGACGTGATCATTGGAGACATAAGCCTTGTCAACAATTATCGCTCACAGTTCAACCGCGTGCTGGCAAGTTCTTCCTATGAGGAGCTAGTCAATAGAATGAAGGGGAAAAACTAAGCGGGCCGGGATTAAGATTTGTCGGAGTAAGGAACTTTGTGCAAAAGACAGGTGACCCGCGATTCGAGCGTCGCCGGTATTCCGGCACCTGCCAATAATCCGGCAGAATTTCTTCGTCACTGGCTTTCCAAGCGGAAAGCGCCGCCATCTGTAACTTTCCTGATTCTGACCACTTAGAGGTTTTCCAAACGCCCGTGCGGTCGTGGCACAGGAGTTGCCAAGTACCATGGAAAGAAAACAGAAAGGAGGTGAATCTGATGAAGAGCGCAACATCATTCTTGGCGGCCCTGATTCTGGTCGGGAGTCTCGGAACGAGTAACGCGTTTGCAGCCGCTGAGGGTGTGATCTCCAACGCCGTGCTCATTGAAGGTAGTTACTGCCATCTGACCTTTCCGGCGATTCGTGAGGAAACGTTGTCTTCGGATCGTCCAGTTCTTAAGGATCCCAGCCAAGGCGACATCATCGACTACTATGGCT
>DASQUN010000653.1:0-4498 GCA_035641275.1 Candidatus Udaeobacter sp.
GGAATCTTTGGAGAAGCTGCAGAGCGGTGACAAGAACTTGGACGCGATCATGAAGCAGATCTCTGAGCTTGGAAAACTTCTGTCGTCGCTTCAGCAATCGCTGTCGCAACTCGCGCAGCAAATGCCCGAAGACTTTATGAATCCGGAAGCGATGCAGAGCCTCGGGTTCAACGAAATGTTCTCGGCTCTGGAGGAGATCCGGAAAAAACTCATGCAGGGCGATATCGAGGGAGCGCGGCAACTGGCGCGAGAACTCTTCAGCCAGATGGCTTCGATGGTAGCGTCTTTACAGAATGCCCAGCGCTCGGCCATGGCCTCCAGCATGGGTCGAATGCAAGGGGAGATGGCGCGCTCGACCAACGAGCTGCAAGAAATCGTTCGCGAGCAGCAAGACATTTTGCTGGGCACCGAGGGAGTCAATAAATCGTCCCTGACCGAAAGGGACGCGGCTTTGAAAGAAAAACTGGAGCGGTTCCTGGAAAAAGCCAAAGAAGAGCTGGGTCGATTGACCGAGCTTTTCCCGGACCGGGAAGGCGGCGACAACGACCCTAACATCAACAATGTGCTCGACGACGCCACCATGAATCAGCTGCTCAAAAATCTCATTGCCAAACTGCTGAGCAAGGATTTTCCGGGCTATGCCGAGGGCGACGAACGCGCCAGAAAAGAACTGGCCAAGAAACGGACTCAGGCTCAGGAAACGAAAGCACGTCGAGCGGACCATACCCTCAAGAATCTCAAATCCGAGCTTGATGCCCTGATCGGCGAGCCGGCCCAGGCCCTCAAGGACTCGGATAAAAAAGAGCTACGGGATCTCTCTCATCGGCAGAACACATTGAAAGATCGCACGCAGGCGCTCCACGAAAAACTCGAGTCGTTGTTTCAGCTCTTCCCCTCCCTGGATCCAAAAATCGTTCAGAACCTCGGTGAAGCGGGGACATCCATGGGCACCGCCAAAGACCGCCTCGGACAACTCGATTCCAGAGGCGCTGTTCCGCCCGAACGCGATGCCTTGGACCGGCTGTCGCAGTCGCAGCAGCAGATGCAATCCGCCATGCAGCAGATGGCCCAGCGCGGCCAGCTAGGCAATATGCCGGTCACCCGTTTTTTCCGCGGCGGCCGGTTCCTGCCCTACGGCAGCTTGACGCCGCTTCCCGGCATGCCGCAATTCCCCGAGTTCAATGTCGAGGGGGGATTAACTGGACTAGAGACGGAGAAATTCCGTCTTCCGGGCAAGGAAGACTATAAAGCGCCGCGCAATTTCCGCGAAGAGATCCTCGAGTCCCTCAAACAAGGCGTCCCGCCACAGATGAAGGACCAGATCGAGCGCTATTTCAAGAACCTGTCAGAGTAGTTTCACGTTGAAGTATCCCAAATTATTTTCCCTGCTGCTATTTTTTGTCCTTGCGGCGGAAAATCTCCTAGCTGCGCAAGGCGATCCCAAGTTCAAGGAAGGCGAACAGCTCCTGGATGCTTGGCGCATCGCCCAAGCGGAGCAATTCGCTGCCGCTTCGCTACGCGACAATCCCAAATCTCCGCCGGCCCTTGATTTCGATGCGCGCGTGAAGTTTTACCAGGGGAGATACCCGGAGGCTCTGGCTTCGTTGGAGAAAGCCTTGGCCATCGACTCGAAAGACCAGCGTCGCCAGGCCCTGAAGCTCCTTACCCAACTCACACAGGATATCGTCAAGAACCTGAAGCGGGTCGAAAGCGCCCATTTTGTGGTTTATCTCGACGACAAGCGGGACGGCATCTTGGCTGCCTATGCCCTGGAAACACTGGAGAAAAGCTATGAAGCCGTCGGCGCCGAGCTGGGTTACTACCCGAAAGAGAAAGTCCGGGTCGAAATCGCGCCGGATGCAACCAGCTTCAACGCGATCTCGACCCTGTCGTTGCGGGATATCGAGGAGACGGGCGCCGTGGGAATCTGTAAGTTCAACAAGCTCATGATCATTTCCCCGCGGGTGCTCAGCTTCGGCTATCGCTGGGTCGACTCACTCAGTCACGAGTATCTGCACTACGCTATCGTCGCGCTCAGCAACAACCAGGCCCCCATCTGGCTGCATGAGGGCGCGGCGCGCTTTTACGAAACCCGCTGGCGCAAACCCGTTCCGCCGAAAGATGCGGCTGAGGACTATTTAACCCCGGCCAATCAGACGCTGTTGGTCCAGGCGCTGGAGAAAGATCAATTCGTCGGCTTTAAGAACATGGAGCCGTCATTGATTCATCTCGAAAGTCCGGAGCAGGTGCAGCTGGCGTATGCCGAAGCCGCTTCGGCCATCGACTTCATCAATCAAAGTAAGGGCAAAGCCGGAATACGGGAACTGCTCGGCGCGCTCGCCGACCGACCGACTCCCGAGGCGATCGAGAAAGTCTTCGGCATGTCGTTTGACGCCTTTGAGTCGCGCTGGAAAAGTTATCTCAAGAGCAAAGGACTTAAACCGGTCGAAGGCAGTCGAGTGCGCCGACTCAAAGTGAAAAAAGATCAGAAAGAAGACGAAGAAGTGATCGAGCTCAAAGAGATACAGTCGGCGGTGGCGCGCAACCGCACCTCGCTCGGCGATCAACTCTTAGGCCGGGGCCGGCCGATGGCTGCCGTCAACGAATACCAGCGTGCCTTGCAGGCCAGTCCTCACTCCCCTATTATTCTCAACAAAGTCGGCCGGGTTTTGATCCAGATGAATCGGTTCGACGAAGCGCTTGCGCCGCTAAAAAAATCGCTGGACGTTGAACCTGACAATGCCAACACCTATGTTCAGTTAGGACGGGTTTATCACGCGGCCAAAAACTACAAGGACAGCCGGAGCGTTCTCGAGGAAGCCGTCCAGATCAATCCATTCAATCCTCTAATTTATCGATTGCTCACCGAGGTCTACGCCGCTTCAGGCGAGCCGGGAAAGGCCAAACAGGCCAAGATGACGCTCGACAAACTGATGACGATCAATTGAAAAGGAGCCGCATGGAGTCGTCGGATATTCAACAACACGAGATCGCGGAAATCGAAGAGTTCGCGGACAAGCGCGATACCATGCTTGGCGAGATTCGCAAAGTCATCGTCGGTCAGGACGCGGTGATCGAAGAGGTTTTGATTGCGCTCTTCGCCAGGGGCCACTGCCTGTTGGTCGGAGTGCCCGGCTTGGCCAAGACCCTGCTCATCAGCACCTTGGCGGAGATTCTTGACCTGGAGTTCAATCGTATTCAATTTACGCCGGACCTTATGCCGTCAGACATCACCGGAACGGACATTCTCCAGGAAGACGCCGCCACGGGAAGAAGACAATTTCAGTTCCTCAAAGGTCCGATCTTTACGAATATCTTGCTGGCAGACGAGATCAATCGCACGCCGCCGAAGACTCAGGCGGCCCTGTTGCAGTCGATGCAAGAATACAAGGTGACCGCGGGCGGAACGACCTTTCCCCTCGATCTACCCTTCTTTGTCTTGGCGACGCAAAATCCCATCGAGCAGGAAGGGACCTATCCGCTCCCCGAAGCGCAACTCGATCGCTTCATGCTCAATATCGAAATTCGCTATCCGAACTTCGAGGACGAAGTGCAAATCGTCATGCAGACTACTTCCACAGGAAAACCCGAACCCCGCAAGGTCATGGAAGGCGACTCGATCCTGCGTTATCAAAATCTGGTCAGGCGGGTGCCGGTCTCTCCGTTTGTCGTTTCCTACGCGGTGGCCCTATCCCAAAGATCCCGGCCGCAAGGCCCGGACGCGCCACAATTTGTCAAGGATTACGTCGAATGGGGCGCGGGCCCGCGGGCTTCCCAGTATCTGATCTTGGGCGCAAAGGCACGCACCATCCTTCAAGGCCGCTATGCGGTCTCGATTGAAGACATTCAGGCCCTGGCGCCGTCGGTTCTTCGCCACCGGATTGTTCCCAATTTCAAGGGCCAAGGCGAAGGACTCTCCTCCCTTGACCTCATTAGCCGCTTGCTGCGTGAGGTCAAGCCGGCAACCGACGGCAAGGCCATGAGATAAGAGAGACAAAGCTCTCCCCACCACCTCTGTTAGGCTGAAACCACCGCTACTTAAGCAGCTCGCCTGCTCCCGAAAGGGACTGGCAGAACGAAACTATTAATGAGTTGTTCATTAGTATGTGGACACCTGACAGCTATTCGACCGAGGCCCGAGCCCTTCCGAGCGCGGTCAATGGGTCTGTGGCTTGTAGGCCGCCGCACACCTCTCCAAGGGTGGCTATTCTAACAGCCCCGGCCTGAACGCCACCTTCACGTTCGTGTGCCCGCGCTCTCCATGACTCGGCCTCGGTCGCTTCGTGGCTACTTACTTACGAACTCCTTCGTAAGTAGATGCCCTCGATCATCAAAGAGCTACGTCCCAGACGGCGCAAAGAGAAAGATTATTGGATTAGCCTAACCCGACTTCGCCGATTCACGACCAGTTGAAAAAATTTCCTGCGGGCAAGTGGTTGGATTGCAACGGCTGAGGTCATCCAAATCAGGCGAAACGGCTTGTAGTGCAGACCTAGCC
>DASQUN010000654.1:0-6683 GCA_035641275.1 Candidatus Udaeobacter sp.
AGAACATCATCATTGAGTATCGCTACACTGAGGGAAAAAGCGATCGGTTGCCCGTGCTCGCGTCCGAGCTGGTCCAGCTTAAAGTTGACGTGATCGTTACGGGAACTACACCAGCGATCCAGGCCGTTAAGAACACGACCAGCACTATCCCCATCGTCATGGCAGAGGTAGCAGATCCGGTTGCCGTCGGACTCGTCGCTAGCTTCGCACGGCCAGGTGGGAATATTACGGGGTTGACCACTCTGTCCCCTGACTTAGATGGAAAACGATTGGAACTGCTCAAAGAAATATTGCCGAACGTCACACGAGTAGCCTTCATCTGGGATCCGGCTAATTCGGCCAACAGAATCAGATTCAAAGAGGTGCAGAGTGCGGCCCAGGCATTGGCGATTACCCTTCAATCCCTGGAGGTCCGAAATCCCACAGAGCTAGCGAGTGCTTTCGAGGCCGCGATTCGGGAACGGCCGGGCGCTCTTATGGTGCCAAACCCAACGGTCCTTACCTACGGAAGACAAATCGCAGACTTCGCGGCAAAAAACCGGCTGCCGCTGGTTTATGACACAAGAGAGCATGCGGAGAAGGCTGGGGGACTCATGGCCTATGGACCGAACTTTGCCGACCTGCTCCGTCGCGCTGCCACGTACGTCGACAAGATTCTCAAGGGAACGAAGCCAGCCGACTTGCCGGTCGAACAACCGACGAAGTTTGAGCTGATAATCAATCTGAAGACTGCCAAGCAGATCGGACTCACGATACCCTCCAACGTGCTGGCGAGGGCAGATAAGGTGATTCGATGAAGGGTAAGGCGTCAGCGGGAATTGTAACTTTTCGTTTAGGAGAAGCGATGAGAGATCAAACCCGGGCGCCAGACCTAGAAATTCCTGATAGGAATAGAAGTGACTGCCAGCTTCAAAGAAAATCGGATAGGACCAGCACTTCAACCGCATCGACTTTCTTTACGCGCTTGTCGTTGGTCAAAAACAGAGTGGCTTCCCCGTGAATAGCCGCCGCGACTTGAAGAGCATCGGGCAGGCGGATCGTGTAGCGTGCGCGCATGAGCGCCGCGGCTTCGGCAAGCTTTTCGTCAATCGCCACACCGGAAAGCGAAGAGAAAGACTTGAGTGTGAATTTGATTTCATCGGCCATAGAGAAGTTTTTATCGGCAAACGGCTTTGTAAGAATCGCGGCAAATGTCACGGTCGAGGTAACGGCGTGCAGAGCATCATTTTCCAGCAGACTAAATACCGGATCGAGGAGATCAGCGTAGGAGGCAACGTTCTCGATAAAATAAATGAACGGTGCGGTATCGAGACCGATGGTCTTGTGCTTTTCGACGGCTCGTCGGAGCTTAAGCGCGCTCCCATTCATCGCGCAGCTTCTCGATGTATGCGTCGATTTTGGCTCGGTTGCCCCAGGTTCCTTTGCCGAGGCCGCGCAGGCGAGCAGCTGGGCTCTTAGGTTTAGGTCGGAGGACGATTTTGTTGCCTTCTACGACAGCGGCTAACTGGTCGCCGGGTTTCAGACCCAAGCTCTTGCGAATTTGCTTGGCGATGACGATTTGTGATTTTTGATTGAGGGTTAAGACGTTTTCCATATTTTTCACCCGTTTTTAAAATTCAGGGTAAATATACTAAATTTGGATGACAGCGCAAATAATGGATAAAGACAACGCGTGGCATCAGGCAACTGCGAGAAGGAGACCGAGGCGGCGGCTCAATCACTCGCATTGCAGCTTCAGATCCTAGAGGCGCGAAGCACAAACGAGTTGACGAGCGCCTTCTCTGCAATTGAGAGAGCCCGGATCCGTGCCATTATGACGCTGCCGGACGCGATGTTTTTTGGCCAGCGAGAGGGCGTTGTGGAGCTCGCAGGTAAAAGTCGCCTGCCAGCGATATTCCCGGAAAAGGATTTTGTGGACGTGGGCGGTCTCATGGCTTACGGACCGAATGTTTCAGATAACTTTCGGCGCGCAGCCATATACGTCGATAAAATTCTCAAAGGTGCAAAGCCTGCTGAGCTGCCCGTTGAGCAGCCGACGAAGTTCGAGTTTATCATCAATCTGAAAGTAGCCAAGCAGATTGGTCTCACGATCCCGCCGAACGTGTTGGCGCGAGCGGATAAGGTCATTAAATAGTCGTGCGGCGTAAGGAGTGAAGGGTAAGGCGTTATTTGAAAGGCAACAGTTAGAAAATCTATATTTTTGATTGCCGATCCTTCGACAAAGCCTATTCCGATCGTAGCACCGAAGAGCTCAGGACAGCAGAGGGTCTCATGATTGGTGAAACTATTAAGAGCCAGGGCTTGCGCTGGCAAGATGAAGCCAGGCGGATTGCTCAGAACGTCCGCATGCGCGTCCTGGCTCATACGATCCAGAACAACGGCGGTTACTTAAGCCAGGCCTGTTCGTCGGCCGAGATTCTAGCCACGTTGTACACTCGAGTTATGGTCTTACGCCCGAGTCAGGGACCGCTCATCCCGGCCTCTTTTCCGGGTGTGCCTGGACCGAACAATCCGAACTCGTTCACCGGGGCCCTCTATAACGGTCCCAAAGCACCGGACCTTGACCGGTTTTTTTTCTCTCCGGTTCATTACGCCCTGGTTTTGTATGCTACGCTGGTTGAAGTGGGTCGACTGGCTCCGGAGGCTTTGGCCCAATTCAATAAGGACGGCTCCACCGTTGAGTTGATCGGCGCCGAACATTCTCCCGGCATCGAGGTAACAGCTGGTTCGCTGGGACAGGCGCTAAGCCAGGCCGGGGGCATCGCCCTGGCACGCAGGCTGCGCGGTGAAAGCGGGCGGGTGTGGGTTTTTATGTCGGATGGAGAGTTGCAAGAGGGCCAGACATGGGAAGCGTTTGCGACGCTCTCGCATTACAAACTAGATAACCTTAGCGTCTATTTCGATATTAATGGGCAGCAGTGTGATGGCAAGATGGAGACGGTCATGACCATCGAGCCGATCAAGGCCAAGCTAGAGGCGTTTGGCGCAAAGGTACATGAAGTGGATGGACATGATGTGGAGGCACTGGCGGCCCCAGCAGAGCAGCCACGAGAAGGAAAGCCGCTGGTCGTGCTGGCACGCACCGATCCTTGCCGTGGGCTTGAGATGCTGCGCGATCGCACCCCAAAACTACACTATATCCGCTTCAAAAGTGTTGAAGAGCGTCAGGCATATCAGGTGGTCTTAGAACAGCTAGGCGAGCTGAGCGCAGAGCGTAAAGCCTAATGGAAATTGTATCCCGCCCGCACGCGAGGAACCTCGTTCGTTGGGCGAAGGACAAGCCCAATGTAATCGTCCTCTCCGCTGATCTGACCGGATCGTGTGAGGTGGACGATTTCCAGGCTGCGTATCCCGAGCGTTTTTTCTCGTTCGGGATGGCCGAGCAGAACATGATGGGTTTTGCGGCTGGCTTGGCCCGGGAGGGATTCTTTCCCTACGTGCACACCTTCGCTGTGTTCATTTGCCGCCGGCCCTTTGACCAATTAGCGATGTCCATTGCCTATCCCAATTTGCCGGTCCGGTTGATTGGCTTTCTTCCTGGCATTACCACTCCGGGCGGTGTAACTCACCAGGCAACCGACGATGTGGCCTTGATGCGTGCGCTGCCGAACATGACCATCCTCGACTGCGGTGATGCCACCGAAGTCGAATCGGTTCTCGATGTGGCGCAGCCTGTGAATGGCCCAGTTTACGTACGGATGCTGCGCGGAGAGGTGCCCCGTCTATTTGACTGCACGGAGGCGACGCAGCTTGGCCGGGCCCGAGTGCTCAGGGAAGGCAACGACGTGACGATTCTCTCCAGCGGGATTTGTACCGAAGAAGCGATCCGGGCGACCTCAGCCATGAGCGCCAAGGGGATCTCCATCCGGCACCTGCACGTTTTCACTCTCAAGCCGTTTGATGATCCGATGGTCCTCGAGTCGGCCGTGGCAGCGCGCTACGGAGTGGTCACTTTGGAAAATCACAGCATCGTTGGTGGGCTGGGGTCGGCCGTCGCGGAGACGATGGCCGAAGCCGGGCTGGTTCGAAAGCTCGTGCGCCTCGGCTTGCGAGACACTTATGCCCATGGCGCAACGCGGCCCTATTTGATGAAAAAATACGGACTGGATGCGATGGCACTCGTGAGTGCTGTCGAAAGGCTGATAGACACATCGCTCGGCGTGACTGAAGAAGACCTGCTGGCGGTGCGCGCCGAGCATGGGGTGGGGAAGCCAGAGGCACTCTAGGGCATCAGAGAGTAAATGTTAAAGGGTTCAAAGACGATGGCGCAGGAGAATCGCTTGAAGCTATCCGGCGATCGGTTTGCTGTGGTCTATCACCTGTCAGGGAGCGAGGCGGAAGCGTCGGCCAAGGCTGCTGACATCTGTTTGGAGCAGACCGTTGAACTGCCAGACGAGCTTGTGAAAGACCGTAGTATCCGGGAGGAGATCGTAGGACAGGTCGTCTCACTGCGGCAGCTTCAACCAGACCTCTTTGAAGCCGTCATCACTTTTGCGGCCGAGACCTCTGGATTCGAGCTGACTCAACTGCTCAACGTCATTTTCGGTAATATCAGTCTTCAGCCAGGGATTCGAGTCGAGAGACTGCAGCTGTCGCCGAGCTTCTTAGAGGCATTTCGCGGTCCGCGGTTTGGACGTGAAGGGCTACGCTCCTGGCTAAAGGTGCCCCACCGCCCGTTATTGTGTACCGCGCTTAAGCCGATGGGGATGTCAGCGTCGGAGCTGGCTGAGCTTGCCCATCGGCTCGCCCTTGGCGGTATTGACATAATCAAGGACGACCACGGTCTGGCCAACCAGCCCTTTTGCCCGTTTGAGGAACGAGTGGAACGTTGCGCTGAGGCGGTGGCGAGAGGAAACCGGGCCACCGGGCTCGATTGCATCTACATGCCCAATGTAACTGCGCCGGTTGATGAGGTTCTGGAGCGGGCGCTGTTCGCCAAAGCAGTCGGCGCTCGCGGGCTTCTGATCTCACCAGGATTGACCGGTTTCGATACCATGCGCCGTCTTGCTGATGACGACCGTGTGGCTTTGCCGCTCATGAGTCACCCGGCTTTTCAGGGAAGCTTGGTTACCATTTCTCATGCGGGCATCTCTCATTTTGCGCTGTTTGGTCAGATGGTCCGGCTGGCTGGCGCCGATGCGAGCATCTTCCCCAATTATGGTGGGCGCTTCCCTTTCAAGCGCGAGGACTGCTGTTCTTTGGCGCAGGGCACTGGCTGTGAGATGGGTCCCATCAAGCCGATCTTTCCAACCCCGGCTGGAGGCATGAGCCTGGAGCGGGTGCCCGAACTTGGGATGGTCTATGGCCGGGAGGTGATCTTTCTAATTGGCGCCGGGCTGATTAAGCACAGCCCGAACTTAGTTGAGAACTGCCGGTACTTTAAACAATTGGTCGAGCAGATTTAATCAGCCTCAAACATTTCTGACTATACCGCCGCGCCGCGACTTATGTCGACAAGATCCTCAAAGGCGCAAAGCTCGGCGACCTGCCTGTGCAGCAGCCGACGAAGTTTGAGTTGGTGATCAATCTCAAAACCGCAAAGCAGATCGGTCTCACGATTCCACCGAATGTGCTGACCAGAGCGGATAGGTTGATTAAGTAAAAATCGCAGTTCTGAGGACTGAGTAACGAGGACTGAACCGCGCGTTTCTGGTTTCAGGTTTCTGGTTTCAGGTTTGGGAGGGAAACTAGAAACAAGAAACTTGGAACAAGAAACTATTTTCATCGTTCAGCACTCGGTCCTGAAAACGGGCGGTGGTCCGCGCGAACGGTGGGGTGTGTTCTGGGCTCACACCCAGGTGCTACGCTAACCCCAACTTGACAATCTGTCATGAGTAGTGCGCCAATTTGACAGCGATTGGCAAACCCAACCAAATCCTTTCCGCTTTGACCGAAGTATTCTCTACAAAGTTATGGTGGCCCGAGCCTTGCTTTATTACACCATTGGAGGATGCAAACGATGAACCTCAACGCCTTTGAAGGAATCGTTTACTTGCTCATTATGGTTGGCGGCTCCGGGCTTCTCGTAATCATTATGACGAAGGTTAACCGGTATCGAAGAACCCGCCGTATCGAGCGAGGGGTCGCAAACTATTTGCGCCAGATACGCAGGTAAGCCGTCGCGGCCTTCTCCGCAACTTCCTGCTCGCAAACGCCAGAGATTTTTTTATTGTTTACGTCTCCTGGCGTAGCCCCAGTTTTACTGATTTTAGCCAATGGAAGCATAAATCCATCGAATAGCGGCGAGCTTCTTCGCCGTCTTGCCCACGGATATAGCAACTATTCATCGTTGCGCCCTATTACTCCGCTGGTTGGCCGATGCCTGGTGCAATGCGGGCTGGCTGAGCTGGCCTAAACTCGTGAGCCACGGGTAAGGAACAGTGTCCGCTCCAGCCGCTTTCTCTCAGGAATTTACCCCTCCCGCTTTTCAGGGATTTTCCTGCTTTTAAAATACAGAATTTTCCCAACTGGTGTCTTTAGCGTCGCATGTTTAGTCTAGATTTAGAATTGAACTGGCTCGTCTTAAGTTCCTGGTTTTTGATCGAACAGGAGTTGCAGAGTCCCAGGAAGGTAGAAAACGACGGTATGGACGCATCGACAGCACACCTTATCGCGCAGCTGAAGGGCAAGCATATCCTGATCGTTGAAGACCATCCTTCGCTCACTGAGATCTTCAGCAAAAT
>DASQUN010000655.1:0-4048 GCA_035641275.1 Candidatus Udaeobacter sp.
GCGTCTGCCAGCATCAGCAGCGGGCGAGAATTTTACAGCGAAATTTCGGGAGTGTTGCTGAAACTCTCACCGCCAAAATTTGTCAAGAGTTCTCGACTTGCTCAGAGCTAATGACTGCAGGACGCTGAAAAATCACTCCCGTGTCCTGAAGGATCGTCGTCTCGGGCTTCTCTGATTACCTGCCTTGCAGTCAGGCGTGGTATAGGTCAGATTTCTTATATGCCTTCAGCTTCTAATGGATAATTGGTCGACTGACTCCATGGTATCGCCTGCTGCCTCGAATATTATTTTGGCAAGAGCGGTTTCGAAACGATTCGGTGAGCGCTTAGCTGTAGATCGTTTGGACCTGGAGGTTCCCGGGCAACTTTGCTTCGGCCTTTTGGGCCCGAACGGCGCTGGCAAGACGACGACACTGCGCATGATCTATGGCGTCACACGCGCGACCAGTGGCACCATTCACGTATTCGGCAAGGACATCAGCCAGCACCTGCGAACGGTCCGCTCGCGGCTCGGCGTCACCCTGCAGCAGAACGTGTTGATCGAAGCGCTCTCGCCGAAAGAAAATCTCCGGGTGTTCGGCCGATATCACTTGCTGCGGGAGCCGGAGCTTTCCATGCGCGTGGAGGAGTTGATCGATTTTCTGGAGCTGCGCTCGCACGCCAGCGTTCCCGTCCGGCAACTTTCGGGCGGATTCCAACGGCGCCTTGCCATCGCGCTTTCTCTCATGAATCGCCCCCAGCTTTTGATCTTGGACGAACCGACGACCGGGCTCGATCCGGCGGTGCGGCTCGCGCTATGGTCGCGCATCCGGGAGCTGCGCGCGGCGGGCACAACCGTACTCATCACGACCCACTATATGGACGAAGCCCAGCGTCTCTGTGACCAAGTTGCAATTGTGTCTTCGGGCAGAGTGATTGGCGCGGGCGCGCCGGCGGATCTCATTGCCACCCGCCTAGCGCCGGAAACCGTCGAATTCGATTGTACCCCATCGGAGGAAGCCGCGCTGCTTGACGGTTTCGCTCGGTCGAGCCGCCGTTTGCGGATCGGCCAGCGTCTCATGCTTTACCTGAAGGACGCCTCCTCTCTCATTGAACACATTCGGCACTATGACCAGGGCGATCGTCGGCCGCTGATCGTGCGGCCGACAAATTTGGAAGATGTTTTTCTATCGCTGACCGGCACGAGCCTTGAGGCGAACCGATGAGCGTTTCGGTTCCGTTCGCACTTGCCGTTTGGCGTCGTAATGCAGCCATGTACCGGCGCACGTGGAAGTGGAATATCTTGCCGAATTTTTTTGAACCGGTCTTCTATCTCTTCTCCATCGGAGTCGGCGTGGGTGCTTACGTTTCGGAGATGGGCGGAACGACGTACCTTGTCTTTCTTGCCCCTGGCCTCGTGTGTGTGGCCGCGATGAATGGCGCGAGTTTCGAGGTGACCTATAACATTTACGTCCGCCTTATCTTTGAGAAAGCTTACGATGCCATGCTCACAACGCCTATCGAGCCGGATGATATCTTGGCCGGGGAGGTGCTCTGGGCGGTAACCCGAGCCAGCATCTATGGAGGATGTTTCTTTATCGTGCTAGCGCTCTTCGGACTGACGCCGCTGCCATCGGCCCTTTGGGTTCTCCTCGTCATCCCCGTCACCGGACTTCTGTTCGCTGCGATCGGAGTCGTTTTTTCCCTGCGTATTCCGAACATCGACATATTCAGTTTTTATTTTACGCTCTTTCTCACCCCTTTGTTCCTCTTTTCCGATGTGTTTTTTCCCCTGAACGAACGGCTCGCCGCGCCCTGGCTATGGGTAGCCGAAGCCCTTCCGCTCCTTCATCCGGTACGGCTCGCGCGGGCGTCCTTTGGGGGAGAATTCTCTCTCGTTGTCTTATGGGATCTCTTTTACACGCTAGGAGCCTCGGTCGTGCTGCTTCTCTGGGCGCGCCAGAGCATGCGCCAGCGCCTGACGAACTGATAGCGGACCTCCGGGATCGGCGGGTGAAGTCGTGTCCGGAAGATGATGAAGAACACGAGTAGCTGTCTATTTATTGGATGACGCCCGGAGCGTATCGACCACATCGGCGACCGTAGGAGGCGGATCGGTACGGTCCTTGAAGGCTACGAGTCGCTCATACAGATCTGCCGCTGTGCGGTGAAAGCCCGACGGCAGTCCGGCGGCTTCGAAGGTTGCGGCAATCTCTCTCATCTCACCCACATAACGCCACGCTTTGGGCGTGGCTACGGTAGCCGCCCGAAGGGAACGGCGCTCGAGGTCGGGTTGGGAGAGCTTCCATTCATCGAGCAGCGCTTTGTCTACACCTTGCTCAGCTGCGAGCGCACGGATCGCCAGAATCAACGCATCGGTACATTTGGTCCATGCCGCATAGACGATCTTGAGAGCGGAAGCGGCGCCGGGCTCTTTGCCGATGGCCCTGGCATCGAGCATGCTGGCGGAAAATAGTTCCAGCACCTCTGGCGCGCGCCCCCCCGACAAATAGAGACGGGTGGTTCCCGGTTGCTTTACCGGCGCGCCGATGATGCCGCCGTCGACGAAGCTGGCGCCCGCTTCGCTCACGATCGCACCAACATGCTCGGCCGTAGCTCGCGAAACCGCGTTAGCATCCACATAAATACCGGTGAAGTTATGCTCGGCCACTCTGCACGCGAGTTCGAGAGCCGCGTGCGGCGGGCAGACGGACAAAACGACATCGCTCGCCTGCACTGCAGCGCTAAGATTCTCAACATCGACCAGGCCGGCCCGCCTAGCCCGTTCCCGCGTTTTTTCGCTACGCTCATTTGAAGCCCAGATGACACGAGCACCACTAGTGGCGGCGGCCGCGCCAATGGTGACGCCCATGTTCCCCGGATGCAGCAGTGCGACGGTCTTGGAGCTCATAATCATTCCTCCTCAAACAGGATTGCTCTCATGGACAATCTTCTAACTCATCTGTCGTTGCATATCACGATCGCCAGCGGCCCCGACGAGAGCCACGAACGCCGTGTCAGATGCCGAGATGTTGATGCAGCAGCTCCGGCTGAGCGCGTAATTGGCTGCCGCTACCTTCGAAGACTATACGGCCCTTGACCAAAATGACGTTGCGGTCTGTGATCGCCGATACTGCAGCATAGTTCTTATCGACAACGATGGCGGCAATGCCGGTTTCGCGCACCATCCGGATAATGCGCCAGATTTCCCGAGCGATGAGCGGCGCAAGTCCCTCGGTTGCTTCGTCGAGGATCAGGAGAGTCGGGTTGGTCATCAGCGCGCGTCCGATGGTCAGCATCTGCTGCTCGCCGCCGGACAGCTGCTGGCCGCCGAGCGACAGCCGCTCGCGAAGGCGCGGGAAAGTCCGCAGCACGCGCTCGTAAGTCCAGTCGCATCGGCCGTTCGGCCCGGCACGCGCCGCCATGATCAGATTCTCTCGTACGGAGAGATTGGGAAAGATGCCTCGCCCTTCGGGAACATACGCGATGCCCTGGTGCGCAATCAGGTGCGGCGCCGCTGCCGTCATTACGCGGCCATTGATTTTGACCTCACCCCGGCGCGCCTCGACGTGACCGAGGAGGGTGCGAATCAGAGTGGTCTTGCCCATGCCGTTGCGTCCCATGAGCCCGACCGCTTCGCCGGTCCGCACGAAAAAATCGATCCCATGCAAAATATGACTCGTGCCGTAGTAGCTGTGCAGCCCGTAGGCTTCGATGATCGGCGTTTCACTCATGCGATTTCGTCCGCGTTGCCGAGGTACGCGCTTTGGACTTGCCGGTTTGCACGGATTGTCTCCGGCGCGCCCGAGGCGAGAATGCTGCCGTCGACCATCACCGTGAGCACCCGCGCCAAGCGGAATACCGCGTCCATGTCGTGCTCCACTAAAAGTATCGCGTGGCTGGTTGCGAGCCGATCGATGAGGGCAACCATATTCAATGACTCTTCCGTACCGAGGCCTGCGAGCGGCTCATCGAGGAGCAAGAGCCGCGGATCGGTAGCGAGCGACATGGCGATCTCGAGTTGGCGCTGTTCGCCATGGCTCAAGTTGGCCGCGATGGCATCGCCTCTG
>DASQUN010000656.1:0-2406 GCA_035641275.1 Candidatus Udaeobacter sp.
CGCCGAGGGTGACCGCGAGCAGCCAGGCGATCAGCGAGAGCTCAACGGTTGTGACGAGCCCCTGAAGAAGCCAGACGCCGGATTGGCCGCTCCAGAGTACGCTCCAATTGAAGGTGTAGGTCATCGGGTCAAGGGCTGAGCGGTGAGTGAGCAAGGACGGAGAAATGCATTCTCACTCATCACTCGGGTCCCAGTACTCATCGCTGGCCGTTATTTTGGCGCGACCTGCTGCTGCAGAAATTTCTTGGTCTCCGGTGTAAGCGGATAAGGCACTTCGCCCTTTGGCCCGAACCACTTCTCGTACAGTTCAAAATATCTGCCCGATTCGATGGCTTCCCTGAGGCCTGCGTTTACGACTTGCAGAAAATCGGGCTCGTTCTTTCTCATGGCCATTCCGTAAGGCTCATGGGAAAAGAAGTCGCCGACTATGATCCACTCGTCCGGTTTGGGTGCTTTGGCCTTCAGTCCCGCAAGCTGAATACCGTCGTTGGCATAAGCCTCGACTTGGCCTTGGACGAGCGCCTGAAAGGCGGCCGGTTGGTCCGGAAATTCCAGCAACTTTGCACTGGGAACGCGCTCGCGGATGATGCGAGCATTGGTGGAGCCCTGTTGGGCGGCGACGCGCTTTGCGGCGATGGAATTGATATCTTTGATGGGACTTCCCTTTTTCACCAGGAACTGCGCCCCCGTGACAAAAAAAGTAAGGCTAAAATCGACCGACTCCCGCCGCTCCTTCGTGTCGGTCATCGTCTCGGCGATCAAGTCCACGGCATTCGAGGTTAGCAGCGGAATACGTGTTGGCGGGGCTGATTCCTTTTTTTCAAGCTTGATCTGTTTTCCGAGTTTCTTGGACAGAACAGGAAGAATAGCTTGCTCGACGAGATCGATCGAGAAGCCGACCCACTCGTTATTCTTGTTGATGTAAGCGAACGGCGGCGATCCGGTGCGGGTGCCGATCGTTAGCGTTCCGGTTCGTTTGATTTTTTCGAGTGTGGTCTCCGCCTTGGCGGATGTAACATTCGTGAAAACGAACAAGACTGCGGCTATGACAATAACTACCCGTCGTTTCATTTCGTCCTCCTTAGTGTGAAAGAATCTTGCCCAAGAATTGTCGTGCTCTTGGAGATTGGGGCGCTGCAAAGAAGATTTCGGGTTTATTTTCCTCGATGATCTGACCTTCGTCCATAAAGACGACGCGGTGAGCGACGCGGCGCGCGAACCCCATCTCGTGCGTCACCACGACCATGGTCATGCCGTCACGCGCGAGATCGGTCATCACTTCCAAGACTTCGCTAATCATCTCGGGATCAAGCGCGGAGGTGGGCTCGTCGAAGAGCATGATCTTCGGCTTCATGGCGAGCGCGCGAGCGATGGCTACGCGCTGTTGCTGTCCACCCGAAAGGTTGGCCGGATAAGCGTTAGCCTTATCGGGAATGCCGACACGATCCAAAAGCTTCATCGCCGACGCTTCTGCTTCGGCAACTGCCCATCCTTTGACTTTGATGGGAGCCAGGGCGATGTTGGCCAAAACCGTCATGTGCGGGTAGAGGTTGAAGGACTGAAACACCATCCCCACGTTCATCCGGAGTTTCGCCGCGTCAAGACGAACATCGGAAAGCGAGAGGCCGTCAACCAGGATCTCACCCGATTCGATGCGTTCCAATCGATTGATACAGCGGATGAGGGTGCTCTTGCCGCTGCCGCTGGGCCCGCAGACCACCACCACTTCCCCCGCGGCAATCTTGAGATTGATATCCTTGAGAACGTGGAGCGCTGCGAACCACTTATTGGCTTTGCGAAATTCGACCACGATCGCGAAGATATTTTGACTGCCTCAGGATTGCAAATCGTTGGGCCGCATACTATATGAGCAAAAGCATTTTGCAACAATCATTTGACGCTTTCAAAGACTCGTCCCGCGGACCGAACCTCAATTCCGCCCGCAAAGTTGCGTCACAGACAGGAATTCCGCAGCACCCATTGGTATCGGTGAGGTAGCCAGTCATCGTGGAGTTTTACCTGGTGCGACATGGAGAAGCGATGTCGAGAATCCGGGACTCAGAGCGTCCGTTGACTCCACTTGGACGGGAGGCCGTAGAGGAAGTGGCACGATTGGCGTCGGTTAGAAACGTTCAGGTGTCAAGGGTATGTCATTCCGGCATTTTACGAGCGAAACAGACAGCCGAAATCTTTGACTCGCATCTCCATTCAGTCATGGGCGTGCGTTCAATGACCGGTTTGCTGCCCGAAGACGATCCCATGATCGCCAAGGCCGAGCTGGAAACCGCCCAGCAGTCGATCATGATGGTCGGCCATCTTCCCCACATGAAGCGGTTAGCGGCTTTGCTGGCGACGGGAAATCCGGATCGCGAGGTCGTGGCGAATTTTGCGCCGGCGACGATGATT
>DASQUN010000657.1:0-2178 GCA_035641275.1 Candidatus Udaeobacter sp.
TGGTTAACAGCCAACTGCTCTACCGGCTGAGCTACCGGGGAATATCTGTACTATTTCCGTTAACAGCCTCCACCAAAGCGCGATCAGGCCGAGACTGAACCGGCGAAACATCGAAAAACCTTTATGTATCTAGCACACGAGGTGTCTAATTTCCAGGTTAGCCCAATTGCTTGAGCTCTTCCATCATCCTCTGATGGTGCGTGGCCGGCCAGTAAACGCGGCGGCACTCCGGACACCAGGAAAACCTTTCCTGCGTCGAAAAGACGTAGGGCGGCACAATTCCTTCAACTAACTCCTTCGGCCGAGGCCGCAGGACTGAGTTACACTTCAGGCAGCGCGCCAGAGCGCGAGCCGAAGGCGCAAGCCCGCAGCTTTGTATCACCTGGCGCAGCTGTTCACGGTAGTGGTCGCTCTCGATGAAGAGGAAATTCGGTGGTTGTTTCTTGGCAATTCCCCGATCGCGAGTCAAAATCAGCCGATGCTCCAGCCGCGCCGCCCGAATCAATCCATAGCCTGACAAATGTTCCCCATAGATCACATCCTGTCCCATGATTCGCAGCCACTTCACAAGCCTTCCCAGCATTCTGTCCGCTGCGAATTTCAACTCATGGGCGGGCCTTTCCCCTGTTGCTTTCGCTTTTGACATTGAATCGCTCACTCTTTGGCTTTACCATATGGGTTCCCAAGATGCTTGTTAAGCGCTCCATTGGCATTGCCATTGTGCTTTTCTGGGGCTTGATGAACATTTGGTTCCTCAAGCGCCAGCTGTGGGCTCCGCCTCCGCCAATCGCGCTGCGCAGCACAGAAAAAATCACCGAGAGCTCGGAAGAGTCGTGGGGAATCTTTTACCGAGGCGGCAAAATCGGCTACGCGACGCAAACTATCACTCCCGGCCCCCAGGGCTATCGAGTCCTGGATCATTCGGTTTTACGTTTGCAGTTGCTGGGAACCACGCAGAACGCGACGACTCGGCTCCATATGGACGCCGACTCAGAGTGGGCGCTGCAGCGATTCGAGTTTGAGCTCCAGTCAAACGATATACGATTCATCGCGCGCGGCCATGCCTCGCCGGGCAAGCTAAAATTTGAGGTGGAATCCGCCGGTAATATCACGAAGAGGGAGATCTCCGTTAGCCAAACGCCGTACCTGCTTACGGCGTTAAAACCCTACGTCGTGACCCAACAGCTTGAACCCGGCAAGGAGCACTATTTTTCCACCTTCGACCCATCGACCTTATCGCAACAGATGACTTCGGTCGTTATCGAGGGCCGAGAATACATTCGAATCGGCGACCGTACCGAGCCGGCGATACGTTTGCGCCAGAGATTCAAAGGCTTGTCCGTAGTCTCCTGGGTCGATGGCTTGGGCCGCACCCTCAAAGAGGAATCGCCGGCCGGGCTTTCGCTGGTACGGGAGAGCCTGCAGGAGGCCCGGCGTCTGTCCGATTCACAGTCTGTCTCGCTCGATCTCGTTGCTCAATCATCGATCACGCCCGACGGATCCATCCCGCAGCCGGAGCGGATTCAGAGGCTCAGGCTGCGCCTCGGCGGAATCAACTTGTCGAATTTTCCGCTCGCAAACCTCGGCCGCCAGCGATTGCATGAAGATCAGCTGGAGATCAGGCGCGAAGCAACGAGTCAGATAGCATCCTTCCCGCTTCCGTTAAAAGATTGGCGCTTCAGCTCATTCATCCAACCAACACCCTTTATGCAAAGCGATCACCCACGTATCCGCGCCTTGGCACACAAGATACTGGGCGGGGAACGAGACGCGCAGAACGCCGTGCTGCGCATCAAAGATTGGGTTTATAGGGAGATCGCGAAACAGCCCACGGTCAGCATTCCTAGCGCCCTCGAGGTTCTCGAAACCAAAAAAGGCGATTGCAACGAACATACCGTGCTGTTCAATGCCCTGGCGCGGGCCGCCGGCATTCCGGCGAAGACAATCGTCGGCTTAGTCTACCTGCGCGGGGCCTTCTACTACCACGCCTGGTCTGAGGTCTGGCTCGGCCAGTGGATCTCGCTGGATCCGGTCTTCAATCAATTTCCGGCGGACGTAACGCACGTGAAATTCGTCGAAGGAGATATTGACAGGCAGATCGATATCCTCCAACTCATTGGCAACCTGAAAATCCAGGTCATCGAGGCTTTATAACGTGATCCAACTGGCAAACGTAAC
>DASQUN010000658.1:0-3657 GCA_035641275.1 Candidatus Udaeobacter sp.
CTCGACAAAATGTCCGGACAAGGGGATAAGTCCAATTACGAAGGAGTTCGTAAGTAAGTACACGAAGCGACCGAGGCCGAGTCATGGAGAGCGCGGGCATCGGTCGAAATAGCTGTTAGGTGTCCACATACTCAATGAACCCATTAATAATGACGCTTTTCGCCTAACAGACCGGTTGGAGCCGACACTCGCAAAGATCAACCGGCTACCCGCAAACTTACTTTGTTTAGGCTTAATCGACTAAATGCTGCTCTTTCAGTGCGGGCAAGAGTTCGTCAAAACGACGGATGACGATTTTTGGTTTGGCGGCCCGCAAGGTCTCTTCGTCGTTGTAGGAGTACTCGTTTGCGAACGCCACGGTGTGGACTTCCAATTCGGTATTTCCAACTTTGCAACCGTGCGCATTGTTGCCGGCGCGGATATAGGTTGCCGTGCCGGAAAGAAGGATAATGCGCAGGCGCGATACTTTGTGCTTCCGGTAAAGGTAGTAGAGGCCCTGCTCTTTGGCGTAATAAGTTTCGTCCCGATCGACGATTTCTTCGAAGTAACCGCCGATGCCGGCCTTTTCCATCGCCTGGTGTTTGTAGCGCCGTCCGCCGGTGGTCATGAGCACGTTGCGTAAACCGGCTGCTTGGGTATTTTTCAGCGATTGCTCTATCCCGGGAATGAAATCCGGCGGATTCACGTCAAAGCCATGCTTCCGGGCGATCTCTAAAGCGTGCGTCCGGATTTCGACGCGCTTCGCTTCATTAAAAGGCAGAGTGGAGTCCTTCTGGTATTCGTTGGCAAAGATCAGCGGAATGAGGAACAAATCGAACGGGCCGTCAGCGATCTTGCGCAGCTCGGTCAGCGAAAGCGGCGGCATCTCGTAACGCGGCAGAATTTCGTTGGCGATCGTAAAGACTCTTTGAATGTCGCTTTCGACCGTATCAGACATGGTCCGAACCAGGAAAGTCTCCGTAGGCATGGCCACCTCCTGACGAGAAGGATACTAGTCAAAGGACGCCCATGTGGCAAGCCCGCTTTAGTCGATAGGATCTTCGAAAGGAAGCCGATACTTCCGGTCGGCATTGCACTTCTTGCAGGCGGGCACCAGGTTGCCTTTGCTGGATTTTCCGCCCCGAATAATCGGAATCAGGTGATCCATCGTCAGTGCTTTCGGCAGAAATTTTTGCCGACAATGATGGCAGACACCGCTCGCGCGCTTGCGTTTCCACCACTCGGTCGCGCGCAGCTCTCTGGCCTTCCGGCGCTCCCGCCGAATGTCTTCTGCGGACACTTCAACTAGAAACGGCACGGGTTCCATCTGCGCGAGCCTCAGGAATTTACTTGTACCAATGTTTTAAGTTCTTGAGGTAAATACCAAAACCTAGGGATACCAGAAGGTAGAGAAGGCTTCGAAAGACGGCCCAACTCTCCCCGCTATTTGAATAATTCCGCAGCTCCCAGAGCGCAAAAAAGGTAAAAAAGACGACGGCGCTGGAAATAAGGATCTTGTGAGCGGTAATCAGCCTCATAACTCTTTCAGTGAATCACAGATAAATCGCAGAGCGCAAGTAACGAAGCCGCTCCAGCGAGCGTTGTCACACGGGGCAATCGTGTTGTAGGATGGATCGTCCAAAGTTCACCCTACAGGAGACCTTGAGCATGAGTCGAGAAACAGTGCAAAGCGACAAAGCTCCCAAAGCCATCGGGCCTTATGCGCAAGCAATCAAGGCCAATGGTTTTGTCTACACGGCGGGACAGATTGCCCTCGATCCCCAAACGGGCAACTTGATCGAGGGAGGAGTCACCGCTCAGACGCGACAAGTCTTGGAAAATCTGAAAGCCGTTTTGGAAGCCGCCGGCTCTTCGTTCGAACAGGTAGTCAAGGCGACGGTGTTCTTGCGCCACATGTCCGAGTTCCCCGCCATGAATGAGGTCTATGCCGAATATCTCGGCGACGTGAAGCCGGCGCGAGCGACCGTAGGCGTTGCCGAGCTCCCAAGAGGTGCCTTGATCGAAATCGATCTCGTCGCCCTCGCCTGATCCGGTAGACGGCGGCGGCAATTAGATTCCCAGAACCATCCGCACCAGTGTCTGTAAGATCGGCTTGAAAGCCCCGCCAAGAGATTGGCCGATTGTCTCTTCTTCATCCGCCGCCCCCTGCGGATAGGCAAATATTCCCTGAGTCCCGGTCACAACCCACGACTTTGGGTTTTGATACACTTCCGGAAGTTTGTGCACGCTGGCTTCTGCTCCCATTTTTTCCAACCTGATTCTCTTCTGATGATTCTTATAACGGCTCAGTTGTCCACGGTTGAGCCAGATCCCCTCGCATCGGCTGCAGCGCCGCAGCAGGATATCCTTGGGCAACACGGCGTCTTTGAAGATTTCCAGCTTGCTCGTGCATCGGGGACAATACAGCGTCTTCTCACCAAGCTCGGTGAGCGTCGAGAGGAGCTTCTCATCCACCAGCTCCAGCCGGGCGGCCTCATCCGGTTGGACGGGAAAGAGCTCCCATTTATCGCACCAGATGCCGCCGCAACGCCCGCACTGATCCAACTGAATCAGCGAGCCCGGATTGGCTCGGGCCGCCACTTGATTCATGGGACGATCGCACTGGGGACAACGAATGCTCAATCCTCACCCGCCTATCGGGCGACTCCAGCGCCGGGCAGACCCGCCATCTGATGCAAAAGCATTATCCGCCGATTGATCGGCGGATGCGTGCTCAACAGGTCGGCCATTCGGCCGTCTCGATTGTCCACGCGCCGCCGGAGTGGATTAACAATAAAAAGATGGGCGGTGCCACGAGTGGCTTTCTGAAACGGCATCGCCGCATCACGAATTTTTTCCAACGCTCGTGCCAAACCCATGGGATTGCGGGTGAACTCCACCGCCGTGGCGTCCGCCAGGTACTCCCGTTGCCGGGATACCGCCATGGCCAGGAGTCGCGAAATCAGCGGTGAGAAAGCGACAAGCAACACAAGAGGGATCGCGATCAAAATCGGTCCGCCCCGACGGCTGTGGCGTGAACTGAAGAACGAGCGCTGGGCCCAATCGGCCAGCAGCGCCACGCCGCCCCCAAGGACGCTCACCAGCATCATCACCAGTGTATCATTGTTGCGAATGTGCGCCATCTCGTGAGCCACCACCCCTTGAGTCTCTTCCCGGCTGAGAAGTGCCAATAACCCTGTAGTCACGCAAATTGATGAGGACTTTTCATCCGGACCGGTGGCGAAGGCATTCGGAGCAGGATCAAACGCGACGAATAGCTTCGGCATTGGGCAGCCCGATGCCAGCGCCATTTCCGTGACGACATTGTGCAGCTCTCGGTGTTCCGGCAGCTCGATATCCAGCCTCTCCGCGCCCACCGAAGCCAAAATCAGATCGTCGCCATAGTTATAGGCCGTGAGCGCTGTGACTGTCGCGCCGATGAGCGCGGAGAGAGTGGCGAGCGGAAGCGGCGGAGCCTTGGGCGTAAAGGCGTCAAGATAGAGATAATCGACGGCAAAGCCGATCAATAGAAAAAATAAAATGAAGCAGGAAACAATTCCGGCGCTGATCCGGCCGTTGCGCCTCTGCCGCTCAGCAAAATCTTGAACTGTAAGACCGTCCAGAGGGTCGGACCTCGGTTAGGCGGGCGATTTGAGGTCCACGCGAGGCGCGACTTTT
>DASQUN010000659.1:0-9296 GCA_035641275.1 Candidatus Udaeobacter sp.
GGTATTCGATTATGAGCCGGAGGAGATCAAACATCAGGTTACTATTTCGACGGCATTTCACTCTTTAAGTTGGAAAAAATACACCATCAATCTCGTTGATACACCGGGTTACGCAGCTTTTTTGGCCGACTCGATCACCTGCCTGCGAGCGTTTGGCGGCGCCGTCTTTGTATTGAATCCGTCCGTCGGCCTGAGAGTCGAATCGGAACATTTGTGGGCCAAAGCCAATGAACACCGGATCAGCCGGATCCTCTTCATCAACAAGATGGATCACGTATCCAACGCGGAAGAGCGGGTCGATTCCATACTCGGAACCTTGGAAGCCAAAGGGATTTACCTCCAACTGCCCGTCGGGTTGGAGGCGGAATTCAAAGGCGTGGTGGATTTGGTTTCCATGAAGGCGTATCTCTACGAAGGCGAAGCCGGAAAGTTCACGGAATCGGAAATTCCCGCCGGCTTAAAGGCCACAGCGGAGGAGAAGCGCCAGAAGCTGATCGAAGACGTTTCAGAAACTGATGACGAACTCTTGGAAAAGTATCTGGATGGAAAGGAACTCTCGACAGAGGAGCTGAAATCCGCCATCCGTAACGGAACCCGGGAGGGAAAACTCCATCCAATCTTATATGGCTCATCGACACGTCTGATTGGAATTCAGCCATTACTGGATGCCCTCATCGATTACCTGCCGTCACCGGCTGAAGAACGTGAAATCGAGGGTCATAATCCGGCAACAGAGGAGCCCGACAAGCGACGGCAGGATCCGAGCGCGCCCTTTTCTGCCTACGTGTTCAAAACCATCGTCGATCCTTTTGCTGGAAAACTGTCCGTCATGCGGGTGATCTCCGGCCGGATCGCTTCAGATGCGGTGTGCTACGATCCCAACAAGCAGGTCAAAGAAAAGATCGGTCATCTGTTTCGTTTGGAGGGCAAAAGACAGGACGCGGTTAAGGAAGCGTCTGCCGGGGAAATCGTCGCGGCGGCTAAGCTGAAAGACGTCACCACCGGCGATACGCTGTGCGATGAGAAGGCGCCTATCCAGTATGGTGAGCCGGTCCATTTCTCGCCGGTCATCTCCTTCGCTCTGGAGCCGAAAAGCAAAGCCGATGAGGAGAAAGTGCCCCAGGGCCTGCACCGGATGATGGAGGAAGATCCCACGATCGAGGTCCATCGTGACGAGCAAACGAGAGACTTTATTCTTTCTGGCATGGGGCAGCAGCATGTTGAGATTATTGTCGAAAAGCTAAAGCGGAAATATGGCGCTGAGGTCATACTCAAAGCGCCCAAGGTGCCTTACAAAGAGACGATCCGGGCCAGCGCCAGTGCCCAGGGGAAATTGAAGAAACAGTCCGGCGGACGGGGACAGTACGGAGATACATGGCTTAAAATCGAGCCGCTGCCTCATGGCAAGGGCTTCGAGTTCGTCGATGAGATTGTCGGCGGGGCCATTCCTCGCAACTACATTCCCGCGGTTGAAAAAGGCATCAAAGAAGCGATGGCTGGCGGCTTTCTCGCCGGCTATCCGATGGTGGATATCCGTGTCAGGCTTTATGACGGCTCCTATCACGACGTGGATTCGTCTGATATGGCATTCAAGATTGCCGGTTCCTTGGGATTTAAAAACGCTGTCGAAAAGGCAAAGCCAGTCATACTGGAACCCATCATGACTATGGAAGTTACCGTGCCTGACGAATGCATGGGAGATGTCATCGGCGATCTTAATAGCCGCCGGGGAAAAGTGCTCGGCATGGAGACCAAGGGTCACACTGAAGCCATCAAGGCGAGGGTCCCCATGTCGGAGGTGTTGAAGTACGCGCCTGACCTTCGTTCCCTGACCAGCGGGCGGGGGGAGTTTCATTTGGAGTTCTCTCATTATGAGGAGTTGCCCGCTCATCTTGCGGAAAAAGTGATCAAAGAAGCCAAGGCTCGCCAGGGAGCGGAGCAGCAGGGCGAAAAGGCTTGATGAAAGCGGAGTCGCGTTTATGGAACAGTTTGATCAGTTCAATGCTGCGCTTCTCTATTGTAACAAGTGCCGCAAGGCGATGCCCGTGAGGGAGCGTCTGCTTCTCGTGCTGCCGGACGGTGAGTTGTATGATTACACCTGTGAGGGCTGCAACACCTCCGTGGGTTCGAAGACAGAACGGGCTGGGCTGAAGCCCAACCGTGATAAGCGGCAGATGAGGAGGTGATGACCATGGCAGTTATCGATTCGGATGCTCATGTTTTGGAAACGGACCGAACGTGGGACTACATGCTTGAATCGGAGCGGCCGCTTAAACCCAGGATCGTCGCGACGCCGGAGGACGAGAGTTCTGGCGGGGAATCTTGGTTCATCGACGGCATTTATTTGGGAAAGGCGCGCAACGTCGGGCACGATACATCACGCGAGTCCCGAGAAATGGATGATATTCAAGCTCGTCTCAAACACATGGATGGACTGGGCGTCGATGTTCAGGTGCTCTATCCAACAATTTTTTTGCGACCGTATACCAAGCGACCAGAGGTGGAACTGGCGCTGACCCGCAGTTACAATCGCTGGCTCGTCGATATTTGGAAACGGGCGCCGGAACGGTTGCGTTGGACGGCGGTGTTGCCGCTGCTCACGATGGACAAAGCTTTGGAAGAAGCTCGTTTCGCGAAAGAAAACGGCGCTTGCGGCATCTTTATCCGCGGTTTAGAAGGCGATAAGCGGTTGAGTGACTCCTATTTCTTCCCGCTTTATGACGAAGCGGCAAAGCTCGGTTTGCCGATCTGCGTCCATTCAGCGACTGGGAGCTTCGCGGTTCATGATTTTTTTCTCGACGAGTGCGGGTTTTCAAAGTTCAAGTTGGCCGTGGTCTCTTCCTTTCATTCGCTCATCTTCAACGAGATTCCGGACCGATTCTCAAAAACCAAGTTCGCCTTCATTGAAGTGAGCTCGCAGTGGGTGCCGTATGCGATTCACGACTTCGCCAGGCGCCTCGAGAGGAAGGGCCGGAAGGTCGACAAACGCGATGTGCTGCGTAGGAACAGAATCTACGTCGCTTGCCAGACCGATGACGACCTCGCTTACGTGCTCAAATACTCAGGTGAGGACCATCTCGTGATCGGCACCGATTATGGCCATAACGATACCTCTTCGGAGATCCTCGCGCTGCGGAAGTTGAAGGAAGACGGTTCGGTTCCTCCGGAGGTTGTCCATAAAATCCTCGATGACAACGCTCGGGCGCTCTATGGTCTGTGACTGAAGCATGCGGCGATTACTTTGAGTTCGGATGATGGTCATCGATTTCCAGGCTCACCTGTTTCCCGAAGAGTACATTGCTGAATTGGAGCGCCTCAATGGCGCCGTGATTCTCGAGCCGCCCGATCCGCACAGCGGGATGATCTACTTCTACGACAGGAAGCTCAAGTGCCGGATCAATACCGTGACTTTTCAAGGACGAGAGATCGAGCGCCGACTCGAGCATATGGATCGCTTGGGAATCGGCGTTCACGTTCTGAGCGTGCCCGCTCCCGGAGCTGATCGGTTTGAAGGGGACGGCGCGATAACACTCGCCAGAATCGCTAACAACGCTATCGCGGCTTTTTGCCAAAAGCACCCCAAGCGTTTTGTCGGTCTATTCACCCTTCCCACCTGTTCCATCGGCGCGTCGTTGAAGGAGTTGGAACGCTCAGTCAATGAGTTGGGTCTGAAAGGCTTTGGCTGTTACTCGAACCTGAACGGACAGGCCCTCGATCGAGAGGAGCTGTTCCCGATCTACGAAAGACTGGCGAAGTACCAGATGCCGGTGTACATCCACCCGACGGCACCGCTAGCAACGGAGGTCACGGGGATAGATATTATGCCGACGCTGATCTTTGGCTGGGCCTTTGATAGCACGGTGGCGATGACTCGCTTGGTTTACGGCCGAGTGTTGGAGCGGTTTCCGGAAATCAATTTTGTCGTCGCCGATGTGGGCGGGGTATTGGCTTTTTTCGCGCAAAGGGCGATCAACATCTATTCGGGAAGAACTGAAGAGATCCGTCAGAGATACGGTCTGAAAGAGAATCCCTTGGATGCCTTCAGGCGATTTTACGTCGATACAGCGGATCATCCAGCCTCCACGTTGCGCTGCGTCAAGGATTTCTTCGGCGCTGAACGCTTGGTTCTGGGAACAAATTATCCCTACGGTCCTGAAAGCGGATGTTTGTTGGTCAAGAATAGTCTCGAGGCGATTGACGGTCTCGATTTAAATCCCGCAGAAAAAGAAAAAGTCCTGGGAGGCAACGCCGCTAGGATTCTTGGAATAGGAGCGCCATGAAATTTGAGAAGGCAGCCAGACCTCTAGTCATGGGCCGGAACGGAGCGACTTCGTCCGGCCATTATCTCGCCTCACTGGCAGGATTGAAGGTTCTACAAGAAGGTGGAAATGCCGTAGATGCCGCGCTCGCCGCAGCATTTGTGATGACGGTGGTCAGGCCGGACACCTGCGGGCCAGGCGGAGATCTTTTTGCTCTGGTATACATGAAAAAGAGCGGCAAGGTTGAGGCGCTCAACTCCAGCGGACCGGCGCCGGCGAAGGCGGCCATCGATTTTTTCCGGGAGAAAGGATTGGATGCCATTCCGGTTTCCGGACCTCTGAGCATTGCGGTGCCCGGAGCGGTCGACGGTTGGCTCGAACTTCATAAGCGGTACGGAACCAAGGATTTATCTCGGCTCATGCAGGATGCGGTGACGCTTGCGCGGAAGGGATTTTCGGTCCACCAGGAGATCACCGAGCGAATCGAAGAGTTCAGTGCCGAATTTCCGTGGATCGATCGGGTCTATCGGCAACCGCTAAACGGCTTGCGCCCCGGCAAAATTCTCCATCAGAAAGGCCTCGGGGATGTATTGGACCGCATCTCAAAGAAAGGACGTGATGGCTTCTACACGGGTGAGGTCGCAGAGACAATCTGTCAATCGCTTCAAGCGGAAGGAGGATTGCTCGCTCCGGAGGACCTTACTAGGCCCATCGCGCAGTGGTTGGAACCGTTGAGCACGAGTTATAGGGGCTACCTCGTTTATGAGCAGCCGCCCGTGTCCCAGGGATTTATGGTTCTCGAGATGCTCAACATCATCGAAGCCTGGCCCATGCATGACGGCAGGATGAATCGCGCCGAGGTCATTCATTATCAAGTGGCAGCGAAAAAACTTGCTTTCGAAGACCGGATTTGCCACCTCGAGGATCCGGCTTTTGGCGATCCGAAGATTGCCATGCTGGCTTCCAAGGAATATGCGGCCAAGCGCCGTGAACTCATCGGCGCCAATGACCAGCGAATACAGACGGCGGCGCCGCCGACCGGTACCGATACGACCTTTTTATGCGCCGCTGATCGCGACGGAAACGCGATCTCGCTCATCCAGAGTCTTTTTGCCCCGTTCGGCTCGCGTGTGATCGGCGGCGATACCGGCGTGATCATGAATAACCGGCTGTGCGGCTTCGGCCTCGATCCGAGCAAGGCTAACGCGCTCGAGCCCGGCAAAAGACCGGCTCACACGCTAAATACCTACATGGTGTTTAACGGCGGTGAATTTTTTGCGGCTGGCGGCAGTCCCGGTGCCGATGATCAACCGCAAACCAATCTCCAAGTGCTGCACAATTTGCTCGACTTGGAAATGGATCCGCAAACGGCTGTCGAGGCGCCGCGTTGGAGCCATCAACCCGGCACGCCGCCCCGCGACAACTTGCCGGAAGAGCTTCGAATGGAAGAGGGGTTCGACGGGAGTCTGGTCGAATCCTTGCGACGGAAAGGACACCAAGTTTCTGTCGTCGATCGGTGGTCTTTCGGCAGCGCCAAAGTGATTATTCGCGACGGCGAGACCGGCAGTTTGATGGCGGGTGCCGATCCCAGGCGCGAGGCTTACGCGCTCGCTTGGTAAGAAACTCACGGAGCGATGGCTCTTTCACGCCGATCGCAGTCAATGTCCAGGGAAGTCAGACGGGAGAGATAAATGGAACGGATCGGCATGATCGGGGTCGGGGCCATGGGCTTGGCGCTATTGGAGCGGTTAAGACTCGCGGGTGATCACGCCACTGTTTACGATATCTATGCACCGGCACTCGAGCAGGCCCGGGTGCTGGGCTGCAAGGTCGTTTCAAGCCCTGCCGAGGTGGCCAAGGAATCGACTCTCGTTGATATCGTCGTTCGAACAGACGGCGACGTGGTCCAGTGTATGACCGGTCCCGACGGCGTGCTGCGCGGAGCCCAGCCCGGAACGCTGGTGATCCTCCACAGCACTATCCTGCCGCAGACCGTAAAGAAGATGGAGGAAGAGGCGCGAGGCAAGTCGGTGCATGTCGTCGATGCCTGCATGGCCGGCGTTCCCGCCGCGGTGCGCGCCGGAAATCTCTCCTTCCTCGTCGGTGGCTCGAAGGAAGTGATTCCCCGCGCGGAACTCCATCTGCTCAAGATGGGCAAGCAAGTTTTTCATACCGGTCCGGTAGGCGCCGGCGCCGTCGCGAAGCTGATTCACAATATGGTTATCGGCGCCGAAACGCTGATCATCCACGAAGCGATTCAGATCGGCTTGGCGGGCGGCATACCGTACCCGCAAGCTTTGGAAATGATGCGCCAGATCGGCCACGACAGCGTGTTAAATCGTTGGCAAAGAACTTTCGATCCTGCCGGGACAAATCCGCTGCCGAAAAGCGGTAGAAACGTGATGAACAAAGATGTTCCGCTTGCCGCTGAGCTGGCGCGACTCTACGGTCTCGACGTTCCCATCACTCAGGAGCTTGCCAAAGCGGCGGTTCGAATAGTTAAGGCGAATCCTGCCGATTAGCGCGCTCGATTCGCCCGTGCACGATAGCTCGATGAAATTCAGTCTCTTTACGGAGATTCAAAGTCCGGCAGGTTCATCGCCGGAGACGCGGTTGAACGAATTCCTCGAACAAGCCGAACTGGCTGACCGTCTCGGTTTCCGCGGCTTTTGGATTGCCGAGATTCATTGCCAGCCGAGATTCTCTCTCCTATCTGCGCCTTATGTCGTCCTAGGAGCCGTCGCACAAAGGACGCGTCGCTTGCGGCTCGGTGTGGCGGTTAACACCTTGCCGGTTCATCACCCGGTTCAGATGGCGGAAGCAGCTGCATTGCTCGATGTGTTGAGTCATGGCCGGATGGATTTCGCCGCAGGCGGTGGGCACCCGCACAGCCGGGTGTACGAGTGCTTTGGCGCCGACCACACCCAGACCCATGATTTCATGGAAGAGAGCCTGGCGATTATTCGCAAGGCGTGGACCGAGGAAACCCTGCGTTTCGAAGGCAGGTTTTTTCAGATTCCCGAAGTGGTGGTGAATCCTAAGCCGGTGCAAAAACCGCTTCCGCCCTTTTACCTGGCAACCAGCTCACCGGAGGGCGTGCAAGTCGGCGCCCGCCTTGGTGTCAACCTGCTGCTCCCCATCCACACGCGAACTCCTGCACAGGTGCTGGAATATGCGCAGGCCTATTGGCACGGATTGGAGAAGCACCGGCACAATCGTGAGCCAAGGGAATTAGGCTTGTTAGTGCCAATGCATTTGTCTAAAAATAAAGCGGAGGCCAAAGCGCGCGCCGAAGAAGGCATCATGAGTTACTTCAAGACCATTGCCGATATGCGCAGCGACTATATCGACTGGTTAACGCGGCGCGGCGTCGAGTTGCCACTGCGCCTAACCCGAAGTGGAGCGGGCCAGCCGGTGACCTACGAAACCGTCTGTGCCCAGCATGCCGTGGTTGGCGATGCGCAATTTGCCATCAAGACGCTTCGGGAACTCGCGCGGAAGACCGGGGCAGCGCACTTTCTTATTTGGATGAATATCGGCGCCGTTCCGGATTCTCTGGTTAAGGAGTCGATGGTGCAATTTGCCGAAGAAGTCATGCCGAGTTTTTAGTTATTCTGGGAGGAATTGAGTCATGGAAGAACTAACGGAACAAAAATGCGAAGCCTGCCGGGTCGGCGCCCCTTCGGTGAGTCCGGAAGAAATTAAAGAGTTACACCCGAAGGTGCCGGATTGGCAAATTATCACCGAAGATGGCATTTCCAAGTTAGATCGAGTTTTTAAGTTCAAGAATTTTCAAGACGCCATCGCCTTCACCGATGCGGTGGGCGCTGCCGCTGAAGAGCAAGGCCACCACCCACGACTGACAACCGAATGGGGCAAGGTTGCAGTCACCTGGTGGACACACAAGATCCGCAATCTGCACAAGAACGACTTCATCATGGCAGCGAAGACGGACGCGATCTATAGGAAGTATCCGCCACCGTAGGATTCAGCATCAGGGCAGAAACCACGCCAGACCGATCAGCACCACGGCCGAGACAAGCATCAGGAGCAGGCTAACCATGGCGTAGCGGCTTTCCGCCGCCGTCGTCGTCAGGCTGAACGGCATACGCCGTATTACCAGTTTCCGAAATTGCGAGTCCACGGCGCCGAGAACGATGAGCGCGACGATCGCTACATAGAAACGGCCGCCTTGACTTCGAGACCCGCTGTCCATCTTGAGCATGAGGAAAATGGCGCCCGCCAGGGTGGCGACCGCGATGATGCCGAGGAATATCCGGAGAAAGGTATCGAGCGCGTGAGCGGTTTGATCGAGTCCCGTCATAATGCGTTCGCGCTCATGCGGCGGCTTGAGCGTGGATGCGTTCACGGCCGCGGGGGACGGAGTCTCTAACCCCGACAACGTCGATTCCAGCGCGTCCGGAATGCCGTTGCGGTTTGCATCCGCCTGGCCCACCGCCAGTTCGAAAAGACGACGCACCACCGCAGGCATGTCACCGACAGTTTTATACTCCCGGCCGTCGATCGTAATGGACGATTGCTGAATCGCGATCACGTTCCCAGCGGCGCCCCGTTCCAGGATGTCGGGAATGCCGTTTCGGTCGGCGTCCGCTAAGTGCGCCAGTGCTTGTTGGTAAGCCTGCCGCACCTCTTCCGGCATGGCCTCGGGGCTAGCGTATTCCTTCCCGTTGAAAATGATTTTGTTTTCCACCATAGAACTCCTTCGTCCCAAAGTAGAGCTGGCACAACACGGAGCCGAGCCACCTTGTGGTCGCCTAACCGTTGCCGCTGAGTGCCGCCTAAAACGAGGCAGATTCTCATCGGTTTACACCGAGTTGTCAACGACTTCATAGCCTCGCCGTCCTCGACAACGCCGCCATTCTGCCAGTCTATTCCAGTTAGGGTTGCCCTAAGATTCGAGCCTTGGCGACAGTTGTCGATTGTAGTGGAATTCGCGGTTTATTTGGCGACCTGGTCCAGGACGATATCGACGTTCTTTGACCCAACGTCCACCGGATTCCTTTTATATTCGCCGAT
>DASQUN010000660.1:0-5513 GCA_035641275.1 Candidatus Udaeobacter sp.
ATTTAATCCCACGCTCCTTTCCGCTGTTTACTTAAAATTGAACTAGCCATCCGTGGAATCAATCCTGTCCGGTTGGTCAAGTTTCCTTAGCGACATTGGTCAACTCCGTCGGAAAGGAAATAGGATCGTGGAAGATTTTCCGTTATGGTTGAAACTCATTATATGGTTAACTCTAGGGTCGACAGCGATCTACGTTCTCATAGGCATATTTTTTGGCGGCTTGAGCAGCTGATTAAAGTGATCTTCTCAGTGCGCGCGTCGATCACTTGTCCAAATTGCAAGAGTAAAGATTGTCGGCGGTCCCACCGCATAAATCTGCGTGAGCGGGTTCTGAGCCGCATCGGGATCCGTCCGTTCCGCTGCCGAGAATGCCGAGCAAGATTTTGGAGAGTTTTTGGTCTGGGTTGGTACAGTGATCATTGATATTCGGGCACTCGGACGCATACATTGATGGTATGAGGTAGTACCAAAATGGATCGCTGAATTTTTGATCCCAGAAGGGTGACCGAGTATCGAGAGCGGTAGGGACGCAGTCGGAGCAAAGCGAATGTCAGATCATTCGCTTCTCCCGCCGTGACGCAGCCATAAGAAGAACGAGCAAACCGAGCCCAAATAGGACTAAGGCCGGCGGTTCCGGCACTAATATTTGGCCGCGAATCTCGCCGCCGCCGAATTGTACCGTATGAAAATTGATGTAGGAGAGTCCCGCCAAGATGCCGGGCAATTGGTTGGTTAGATTAACCGGACCACTGGTAGCCGTGGTATTGCCCTCGTTAACATCCCACACGCCTTGAAACGTGCCGCCGACGCCACTGCTGAACGGCGTCGTGATGCCGTCGTTATCCGTATTGTTGAAAGGGCTGCCGATGAAACCCCAGCGGACGGGAGCGTTGGCCCCGGGAGGAGTGCAGCAATGAATGTGTGCATTGCGTAGATCATCGTTCGGATCTAACGGTGTCTGCGAACCGGTGAAATCCAATCCAGTCACGGTAACGAACGCGCTCAATTCGGTCTGGGCGTCGTTTAAAACAAAAGTTGCGAAACCCGACGCGGTGGAGGAATTGGGCGGCACCTCCTGGGAGCCCGTAAGGTCCGCCTTGAAGAGAGTAACGGCGCTCGCCGGGGTGGTGAATGCGATGAGCAGCGGAAAAACGATTACGAACGCAACGCTTCTAAATAAATGCATAAAGACCTCTCCCGAAAACAGATAAAAACATTTCGGATCGCCCACCCTGATGGTTTGGACGAGACGCTGGTTTTCACCGCTCCTTGGGCTTCCGTGAAAGAATCCGTTGCGCCAGTATTCTTAGCATCACTAGACCAACCCCCGTCAATAACAGAGCTGTCGGTTCAGGAATAGCCCGAGGCTCCCCATAGAGGAAGTCGTCCATTGCGACGACATCCAAACCGCCAGCCGGGTTGTCATTCGGCCCAAGTGAAGAGTTGCCGCTGGTGATACGTACCCGCGCGATCTGCTCAGTGGTAAAAGTTACACCGAGAAATGACAAACTCCCGTCCGGGACTGTCCCGATCGGTGCTGAAAAGATACCTAGAGATTGATTGTTCACGTCAAAAAATTGCAAGGTTGTCGATCCGGGAGTGTCAACGTCGGTAAAGACAACACCAAAGCCGCTAACGATGGCGGGAATACTGCCGTTTGTGCCCGGCTGAAAGAAGAGCGCGTCGGTGATGTTACTGTCTAGTGGCACAAAGAGGCGTAGCGGGCTGAAGGTCGAGAAGGCAGTTGCATAAGTCGGGTTAATAGCCTCTAGGCTCCCTTGCACCCCAGGCAATAGGGGCGCGATATCCACGGCACCGCCGCTAATGGGCGTCTGTGTCAAGCCGCTTCCCGGGGTTGTAAATGTGCCTCCGCGCGTGTTTTGGAAGACGAGGAACGGCGTAGTTGCGGCAGTGCCATTCGTGGCCCCGCCGCCGTCCCAGTTGATCTCACGCCGGCCACTGTTAAGTGGGCCGGGATTGTTAGCGTTGTTAGGGTCTCCCAAAGCAGCACGGAAGGCATCCACGGTTCCCTGGATCGACGCGGTGGTAGTGTCCCCTCCCGTGGAGAACGAGATTGGCACCGCACCCACCGCCGCTGGCAACAACAAAAGAAACGCAAATAGTGCAGGCCCACCATATCGAGAACGTCGGATCAACTCTTTCATCGTTCGTTCGCTCCCTCCGCGCTGTTCACCTCCAGCGCGATATCAGAAAGTTCTTTTCCAGCTTCGGTAAAGTAGGATCAGAGGTGCTGACCGGAGATCTCGATGAGAAATTAGCCCCCATTCGAGAATTATTGAGCCATTAGACGCACACGCTATGCCAGAAATGATCTGTAACGAATTTAATGACTTGGATGGATCGAAGGCTAAACAAACTGTAAAATTTTTTGACACGGCAGGATTAGATTGCCGCACCGTGTGTGACTGACTCAACGTCATCGCAACAAAACTTCTATATTTCAGTCACCTAACCGACGTACTTCAAAGAAGGTAAGCGGTGGCGTCCAAAAAACTTTGCCGTGTAAATTTCTTTTACATGTAATTTTTCCTTTACATGTAAGTTGAACTAGACCGGTTCGCCACCCCGACCGGATGATTTAGCTTTCACTGATTTCGTCCTTGATCGAGAAGACCGTTCACAAAGCAGCTTTCTCGCGAAAGTTAAACAAGAAAACCTAGATATGGAATCCGTGCGAGCGCGACGCTCGCATTCCGCCCATCGCCTTGACGCTTTTTCCAAAGCCGCTTGGCTTCGGAGGCCCGGGCGGTGTGCGCCGCGGAAGCGGTGGAACTAATCGGTTAAAGTCCGGTGCGAGGAATTGTCGGTTTCCCCGCTACTGAAGACCCGGTTTTGATGACTTTCAGGACTAAGCGGATCGAGAAAACTTTCTCAGAGAAAGGATTACAAACTCGCAGGCCGTACTAAACCACGAACCCTCGTAACTTTTTAAATGAGAGTGCGACCCTCGGCCGTCTGCGGAGCTAACCAAAAAAAAGGAGATGGACTTTTCGGGGTCGTCGGGACGGGATGTGAAGGATGTTTTACTGAAAGCAGTCAGAACGAGCGAGAAGTCATGCCCGGGTAGAATCGTCAATCAGTCCTGTGGACGAACATTTTGTTAGAGGCGGGCAAGAACAAACTGCACTAAAGTTTCTGCGGAAGACCGTAAGATTGCACCGCGGAGGCGCTGAGATCGCTGAGGGGAGAGTTTGAAATAAAAGATCTCTGCGTACTCTGTGCTACTAAAGTTTAAAAGTTTTGGACTTCGCTAGCTGGTGTGTTTAAGCCGCCGCTAATCGCGCTTTGCTGGATTCTTCGGTTTGACTGGGCGCCGTCGAACACTTTTTTCACCTGCCGACTTTGTCTCCAGCATATTTTTTACCCACGCAGAGCTCTGAACATATCCCGTTCCTTCACACGCGGGACAACGTTGTTTTGGCCGCAGCCTGGCAAGTATCTTACCCGTTCCGTTGCAGTTATCGCACCGATCCCACACGTTCTCGTTCAATCCTTTATGCGTAAATTCTGTTGAGAGAGTGGTGCCGGGAACGAATCAAGGTGTGGCATCAAGTTGCAGTTCCCGCCCCCGGCGACCAAGACTTGAGCAAAGCTTGTACCCTCGTCCTCGATGTTAGACGTGGGAGCTTTGAAGAAATTACATTTATCTAAGAGAAGTTGCAGCCCACTTAACTGAACGGCAATTCTGCCTACTAAAAGTGATCAGCCATATAATCAGGTCCGATTGCCAAGTCGCTGCATCCGTTCGTTGAATCCAAAATCTATGAACAGTGTTTCTCGAATCGGCTGCCAGATATACTCAAAGCATGATTCTGCTCGTTAAAGGCAATGCCGCTCCCTTCTTAAAGCGCTAAATCCTTGGCTCGTTTCGCCGCTCTTACTCGCCAAGCGTATAGTCGTCAACTTCGCCACATTCTCAACTTTGGGACAGCCAAAATTTTTTATCTAAAGTGCCTAACATCTGTCTTGGAGACAGCGTACTGTGAAAGTAAGGGGGAGGGGGAATACACAACGAAGGAGTAGCTAAGATGTCGAAGAATATCTTAGTGGTCGACGATGATCCCTCGAACTTAAAGTTTGTCAGTCACGTTTTGCGCAAAGACGGTCATGAAGTTACGGAGGCAAAGGATGGCGTAGAAGCCATCGAGCTGATCGGGAATTCCCGATTTGATCTTGTGGTTTCCGACATTCACATGCCCCGCCTCGACGGCGTGGGTCTGGCAATCCATCTGCGGTCGAGGGCAAGCATTCCAATCATCTTGATGACGGCTGTTCCATTCGAGCTTACGCAAACGCTGGAAATCCCGTGCCTGAGCAAGCCGTTTTCGATGGATGAGTTAAGAGCGAGTATCGAGAGGGTGCTTTTCGAGCGATAAGGCTCGTGAGGGTCACTTGGTTTACGCTGGTTTTCTAACCGCTCGTCGCATAACAACGTTCAGACACACGGCTCGGCCGCAAGCTCAGGAGCCGATCGAACTTTCTTCCGCATGCCGGTTACTCGATGGCGACGTTCTGTTCTTTTATGCAGCCAAGCGCCGCAGAGTCTCCGAATTGCTAATGGTAAGCGCCTCGCCTTAAAATGAATGAGGAATGATTACTGGCACCTACCGCAAGGAAGGATCCGCGCCGTCTGATCCGACAGTGAATTCCACTCAAACCGTTCGGCAGCCGGCTTGGTGGACATATGTCCTAGCGGTTATCAGTACGGCGGCGACGATTATCTTACTTCTTGGTCTCGATTCCTCGGCGGCCAACCGCGCAACGCTGATCCTGTTTGTGATTCCGATCATACTGAGTGCGTACGTTGGCGGTGCCGGGCCGGGACTGCTCTCGACTATTCTTGTGGCCGTGAGCACATACCTCCTTTTGACACCGCCGGACGTCCTTTCCTATTTAGTTTCGTTCGATTTCGTGCAGTGGCTGACCTTGATTACGGCAGGCGTGCTCATCAGTTTACTCAACGAGGCGCTGCATCGAGCCCGTCTTCGCGCCGAGCTGAGCGAGCGGCTACGCCTTGCAGAGAACACCGCACGACTAGCCGATACTGAGCGGCACCTGACCGTGGCACTTGATGATCTCACCAAGAGATCGAAACATCTCGCCGTGCTCAATACGATTGGAGCTGCGGTCAGCCAATCTCTCGATTTAAGCGTTATGGTTAAACAGGCCGTCGATAAAATCGCGGAGACGCTTGCCTTTGACGCGGTCTGGGTTTATGTACTCGAGCCCCGGAGAAGAATGTTGCGCATGATTGCCTGTCATGGACTGAATGACGAGATGGCCAAAGGTATGGCCGAGCGCAGCATAGACAGAGGTATCAGTGCCCCCGTGCTAAAAACTGGCACGCGACTAGTCTTCGAGGATTTGCAACATGATGCACGATATCAAGAACTGAGTCGGGCAGGTACGGTTGCGTCGCTTGGTTTCAAGGCGGCTGCCGCGTTTCCGATTCGGACCAAGGACAAAATCATTGGAACGCTGCATGTGACTAA
>DASQUN010000661.1:0-9285 GCA_035641275.1 Candidatus Udaeobacter sp.
CGGCGGCGACTCCTGCTGCTCCGGAAGCGCCTTGCGGGTGCCCGATCATCGATTTGATCGCGCTCATAATGATGTCCTCGGACTGCTTACCGAAGCAAAGCTTCACAGCCCGAGTTTCAGTTTTATCGTTCAGAACCGTCGAGGTGCCGTGCAGCGCGAGATAACCAATCTCGTCTTTCGCGAGGCCGGCATCGTGAATGGCCAGCGTCATCGCGCGCGCGGGCTCTTCGCCCCGCGGATCCAAGCGCACCCGATGGTACGCATCGCAGGTGGATCCATAGCCCAGGATTTCCGCGATCGGATGGGCGCCGCGTGTGAGCGCCTGCTCTCGTTCTTCCAGGACAATGATCCAGGCGCCTTCACCGAGCACGAAGCCATCCCGCAGCCGATCAAAAGGACGCGAAGCACGCTGCGGTTCATAATTGCGTGAAGCGGAAACGACGTGCATGACGCAGAAGCCTTGCATGATACCCGGCGTGATGGTGGCGTCGACGCCGCCCGTAATCAGATGGTCGGCGAGACCAAAGCGGATCATGTTGAAGGCGTAGCCGATGGCGTCGGTCGAGCTCGTGCAACCCGTAGAGATCACATGACTGGGCCCGTGGATATCGAAGTAGAGGGAAATCTCGCTGGAGATCGTGCCAAGAGTGGAGCTCGAGACGTTGTACGCGCTGACTTTACGCAGCTGATCACTGAAATACAGGCGATACTGCTCTTCAGTAAAGTCTGACGCGCCGCCGCCGCTGCCGAGGATCACTCCCCAGGATTGTTTTTCTTCCAAGCTGAAACATTCCGGGGATAGGCGCGCAATACGCAGCGCTTCCTGGGTTGCCGCGATGGCGAAAGGGACGGCTCTCCCCATGCGCTTCAGTTCTTTTACTGGCAGGTAATCTTCCGGCCGGAAACGCCTTACCTCGCCGGCGATGCGACAAGGAAGGAATTCAGGGTCAAAGCCGGAAATTATATCGATGCCGCTTTTGCCATTGCGACAGCCTTCCCAAAATTCCTCGATGCCGACACCGTTCGGACTCACCACACCGAGTCCTGTAACCACCACGCGTCGCCGAGTCGGCCGACCATTGTTCGCGCTCATCTTGACTCTTTATGACCAAAGCTCCATTTTGAAGCATAGCACGTAAACCGACGGCTTGAAGACCTGTCGTTGCGGCCGTTCCAGGGAGGACGCTCTACGATGAGATTGGTGGTTGCGGGCGCATCGGGTTTTATCGGCTCAGCCCTGTGCTCGCGTCTATTAGAAAAAGGTCACACCCTTACGCTCCTCACCCGGTCGGCGCCATCCGATACCGGTACGCCAGCGAAACGTTGGCTCCGCTGGACTCCCGGCACTCCGGGGGATTGGGAGACCGTTGTGGACGGCGCCGAGGGCGTGATCAATCTCGCCGGCGAACCGATCGCGGCCAAACGGTGGACAGAGGATCAAAAGCAAAAAATTCGCGCGAGCCGCATCGAGACGACGAATAGCCTCGTCGGAGCCATCGCCAAGGCGAAGCAAAAACCGGCGATCTTGATCAATGCCTCAGCGACCGGCTACTACGGTCCTCGCGGCGACGAAACGATCAACGAAGAAGCCCGTCCGGGAACTGATTTTTTAGGCCAGATATGCCGAGACTGGGAGGAAGAGGCGAAAAAAGCGGAGCGGCTCGGTTTGCGTGTCGTTCGCGTGCGTACAGGCATCGTTCTCGGGCGAGGTGGAGGCGCATTGGCGAAGATGGGCCCGCCTTTCAGATTTTTCGTCGGGGGACCCCTCGGTTCGGGAACCCAGTGGATGTCCTGGATCCATTTGGAGGACGAGATAGGTTTAATACTTCATCTGATCGAACACTCTGAAGCGCGCGGCCCATTCAATGCGACGGCGCCCAACCCGGTAAGGATGAAAGAGTTCTGCCAGACTCTAGGACGAGTCATGGGCCGTCCTTCGTGGGCTCCCGTGCCGGCGTTCGCTCTCCGAATCCTATTGGGAGAAATGGCAGAGATGCTTCTCACAGGTCAGCGAGTCCTTCCTGCGGCGGCCCAAAGGCTGGGCTATGAATTTCGTTACCCCCATCTTTATGATGCGCTGAAAGCTTGCATGCCTCTTTAAATCAGTTTCGAGTTTCTAATTTCAAGTTTCTGGTTCAAAAATCTACGTGGCCGCAAGAAACAAATGTCCTGCAATTCACTCATAAGGATTCGCCCATGAGTCCCCTCGCCCGCTTGCGGGAGACGGTGCAGGATGAGGGCAGGCCATGGCACTTTTTAGAAACCTGAAACTAGAAACCAGAAACTTTCACGCAACCAAATGGACTTTCGAGATCAGGTCGTCGTCATCACCGGCGCGTCGAACGGCATCGGACGCCGCCTTGCCCTGGACCTCACGGCAAAAGGCGCTGTCGTTGTCGGCTGTGGACGATCTCAGGAGCGATTGCAGCAGCTTCTCAAGGAAATGCGGCTGACGAGTTCAGCTTCCACGGTTTTTGTTTGTGACGTCAGCGATCCCGCGCAGGTCACTTCTATGATCGGCAAAACTCTTGCCGAGTTCGGTAGGATTGACATCCTCATTAACAACGCCGGCATCGGCATGCGGCAACCTTTTGCCGAAATGTCTCTGGAGACCGTCGCAGAGATCATGCGAACCAATTATTTCGGCACAGTCTATTGCACCCACGAGGTGCTGCCCTCGATGATTGCCCGCGGCAGCGGTCACATCGTCAACATCTCTTCCGGAGCAGGAAAGATTGGCAGCCCTAATATGGCCGCCTACTGCGCATCTAAATTCGCGATCAACGGTCTAAGCGAAAGTCTCTATCACGAACTCAAACCTCTAGGAATTGACGTCTCGGTCGTCTGCCCAGGACCTGTCAGAACCGAATTCAACCGGTTGTTTGCCGATAACCAACCTAAATCGCCGGCTTCTCTCGTCATCGCTCCTGAGGCGGTTTCCCGGGCGGTCATACGCGTCATCGAAACAAAGAAGTTTGAACTGGTGATGCCACGCTGGCTAGCGTTAATGTGCTGGGTCAAACGCATGATGCCAAATCTCTTTCGGATCGTTTTCCATCATACATTTCGCGCTTATGTGAGGGGACAAAAAAACCACCATGCATAGTCTCGGGAACCCGAAGCGGTCCTTGCACGTTCTAATGAATAACAAGGAAGGAGGAAACATGTTTCCACGAATACTGCTGATACTGGCGTTGGCGCTTTCCCTCAGTTACACCCCTGCCTTTGGGCAGTTGGGTCCCAAGGATGGGGCGAATCTCTCTCCGACGGATCTTGACCGGATCAAGATCGGACAACCGGCACCCGATTTTATCCTGGAAAATCTCGACGGGAAAAGAATCTCGCTTTCCGACTTTCGCGGCAAGAAAAATGTTGTCCTAGTCTTCTATCGCGGCCACTGGTGACCGTATTGCACTCAACAGCTCGGCGAGCTGAAAAGTCTGCTCGATAAACAGGAAAAAGAAAAGGTTCAGATTCTCACCGTGAGTATCGACAGTCACGATCTTTCCAAGAAGTTTATCGAAAAGCTGCAAGAGAAATTTCCCGGAGAGTACGACTTTCCTTTCCTAGAAGACAAAGACCACAAAGTAATCGACCGCTACGGCATTTTGAATCCCGACGGCAAAGGCTGGCCCCACCCGGCGACCTACGTCATCGATAAACAGGGAATGGTCCGTTGGAAGTTTGTTGAGGTAAATTACCGCGTTAGGCCCAACAACGAGCAGATCGTGGCCGAACTTAAAAAGATTCGTTAGAAGCGCCAAGGGTTCGCGACCCATGGCAAAACAAGCGTCGTCGGCATTGCTAAGCTCGGCTAGGTCGGTTCGGCAACTGAACGGCAAGGGACTTCTCGACCCGTGTCACGTCCCCGAGGCAGCACGTGCCGGAAGGATTCTTAACCTCGCAGGCACAGCGACCTGCCTGAATTTCCTTGGTAATCATTTCCGCAGCGGAGGAGCGGCCTGAGGATTGCCGTTCGGCGCTGATGCTCGTGACCGTGTGGTTAAAACAATAACAGACAGGTCCTTGGTAATTTTTCTCCTTGAAGTTAACGGGAACTCGTAGGTCGCTCAACCTCAACTTCGCCGGCATAGTAAACAACCGGGCAGTCACGGTTACGGCAAAGGTGGTTATTCTTGGGCCCTTAGCTTGACAGCCTCTACCTTAGTCTTTGCCATCGCTCCCACAGTAGCGAGAGATACAGGTTTGCCTTTTTCACCACAGCCGGGGCAGAGGGCCGTATCTTTCTGACTTGTTTCACTAACAGAACAGTCCGATGACATCGTTCTCCCTATTAGGAATCCAATACCGTCAACAGTCTTTAGTCCGCCGTAACCAGCCATAGAAAGTAAGGATCAGGAATAACCCGAGAAGAGGGCATAAAACGTAATCCAAAAACGGCGTGAGTGCCGCCAGGCCAATGAGCCCAAGCCCAGTGACCAGGACCGGCGTGAAACAACAGATGGCTGCGTTGATCGAACCCCATATCCCCACCTTAGAACACTTGTTTCCCTCCATGACGCGCTCCAGGTCCGATTTTCGCTCGGCTCATTTGTATCAGATAATTGGTCTAGGCAGATTCCTTGAGCACCTGAGTGAAAAAGGCTTTGGTTTGGTCGCTATTCCATTCTCGATACCCAACGGCTTTACCCACAACATAACCACGCTTATCAATCAAAAACGTCGTCGGAAGCGACCATGTGTCGTAAAGTTCGAACGCTTCTGCGTTCTGGTCTAATAGCGCTGGAAAAAGACAGACTATGCTCTTTGGTAAAAAGCCCGAACGTCTTCCGCGCTTTCCCGTAACGCAACGGCAAGAACAACCAATCCCTGAGAACTCAACTCCTTATGAAGCGCCTCCATTGCGGGCATTTCAAACCGACAAGAAGGACACCAGGTAGCCCAAAAATTCAGCAATACGACTTTACCCTTTTAGGTCGTAAAGCCTGACCGTGTTCCCATCGAGATTTTTAAGGCGAAAGTCAGGCGCAAGTCTTTTTTCGACAGGTTCTATGCTCAGCTTCGCCACGGAATCAGTTTTGGGGGTGGGCTCACGGGCAAGGCATCGCAAGGTTCTCTAAAGGGTAAAAAACTAGAGGTATTACCCATGACCCCATCGTTCTGGTTTGGCTGAGTGGGTCACGATCCGAATACCGAACTTTTCACTCAAAAAAATGACGTAGGTCTAAGTTGAAACTTTGGTGGCTCTTAACCCTCTCAACTTAAGGCAAGGTCCATTTTGAGCGATCCGAAAACAAAAGCTGAAAGGTTTCAGGCACCCGCATAAAGCCGCTGAGCACTCCCTTCACACCAATAGTGGCTCCTACGCTGTGCTCGAATTTCTGCGCGTCAGGCAACAGCTGATACCGAGGGTCCTTTTTAGATTGTTCAAGATCTAAAATAGTCTTGATCAAGCCCAAATGAGAAAAGGCTTGAGGAAAGTTTCCCAAGAACTCACCCGATTCCGGATCAATTTCTTCGGCGAAAAGGCCCAACGGACTTGCATGATCCAGGATCTGGGACAAGATCTCTTCCGCTCTGCGAAGCTCACCCCCTTGGATGAGATGACTTATCCACCAGAAACTGCAAAGCAGAAAGGCGCCTTCCTTGTGTTTCTCTCGTTGTTGGACATTTCGGTAAACAAAAGGTCCAGAGACGAGAGTTCTTTCAATCTCTTGCCTTGTCGCAACGGCGAGATTTTTTGGTAGGAATCCGTTTGTGAACGCAAGCAAGCAGGAGGCATCAATGCCTTTGCTGTCGTACGCATCCGCCAGGAATCTACCGCTGCCTGATTTAGCCAACCCTCGGGTGAATATATCCTCTCTGATGCCGACGGAGATCTCTTTCAGGCGATTACTTTGCGCCGGATCCAGTGTCGCGGCTCGTTCGAGTGCTGCCCAGGCCATAATCTTACTGTATATATAGTGTTTCGTGGCCGGATTTTCCCAAATACCGTTATCTGGTTCCCGCCAATACAACACCACATCTTCCGTCAGCCGTCTGAGCAGTTCCATTATTTCTGGACTGAGTTTTCCCCCGGTATGCCGGAAATAATAGAACGCCTCGAGCAGATGGCCGTAATTATCCAGCTGGAATTGGCGCGCCGCCCTGTTGCCGATGCGAACTGGCGTTGATCCGCGATAGCCTCGAAGATGCTCGAGAAAGCGCTCTTCGGTCGGAGAGCCAGGCTGGATCGGATACAAAACCTTCAGTGCTTTTGCTTTCTCGGAGGACGCGATGTTCGTTTCGTATTCTTCTTGACACCGGCTCTTCATGAAATTGATAAAAGCCTTGGCCTCCCCGGAGTAACCCAAGCGGAACATCGTGTTGATAAAAAGAGACGTGTCACGGACCCAAAGATAACGGTAGTCCCAGTTCTGATCGCCACCGATTCTTTCCGGCAGCGATGTCGTGGGGGCCGCGACAAACGCTCCGCTGGAGGCGTGGGTGAGGAGCTTGAGTGTGACTGCGCTGCGGCGGATGGTTTTTTCATAAGCTCCGCGATAGTAGTTAAACAGATTCCATTCACGCCAGTAAGATTTTGTAACTAGGAACCAACTATTGACCTCTTCCAGATCGGGTGGGCGGTGCTCGGTTCCGTAATCCAGCACCGTAAAGTAAGTCTGACTCGTGTCAGCCAAAAAACAACTGGTGAGTTGATCGGCTGCGTTCTCGACCGGAAAGTTAGCATAGAACGTGGCCGCCGGGCAGGAATACTGAGGAGGATCGTTGGAAATCCTGGTCCAAGCTACATGGTGCCGACCATAGTCGGCGCGAGCATTAAGCGTTGCTTGGATCGGGACAGAATGGCCGCTTTTCAGTTTTACAATTCTCACCAGCTTCCGTGTAGGGTGGAGAGAAGTAAAGTCGTAGAATCTCGCGTTGCGTTGCCGCGCGATTACAAAAAATTCGGTAAGCTGGACAGTTCCCTTCTCAGTGACGAAATCGCTCTGTAGAATCGCGCTGTTTTCGATGTACTCTCGTTCCACTCGATAGCTGCAGGCGGGCCGGATCAAAAACTGCCCGCCCTTTTCTCGATCCAGGAGCGCGCCGAAAAAAGACGGCGAGTCGAACGCCGGAAGACAAAGCCAGTCTATCCCGCCGTCTGGATTGATCAGAGCCGCCGTTTCACAATTGCCAATCAGGGCGTAGTCCTTGATGGCGTACTCGTGATTGGAGCTTTTTTTCATGTGGCGACTGGAGTCGTCGGAAAGCATTCTGGGAGCTTAAGACCGCAACGGCAGTTCGGGCTTGTGTTCCTTTTTTGCCGAACGGGCGATAACCCTGCCAGGCTAGAGGCCAGAATTAGTTTCAACAAAGGAGATGTTCTAGGGAATCAGCGCAATACATTTGCGCTCGCGCATATCAGCTGTATTGGAGCACCCGGCGAGCTCAATAAGCCGGGTGATTTGCCTGTGATCGATAACCGGCCCATCCAAGCCTTTATGTTTGAGCAATGTGCTTGTGGCGGAATCATCAAAGCGGACATCTTGTTGTAAATATTCTTTGTAAGGACGCAAAATTTTTTCGAGTCTCGATTCGAGCGGCGAAGGATCCGACAGCTCTTCACCGGGCCCGAGAACCCGCAGACCTCGCAAGCCGAGACGCGCGCTCACAAGCTCTGCCACAGCGTTCTGAGTTGGAGGATCTGCAGCAACAAGATGAAAGATTCCGCCTGCGGCTTCCCTATGCTCCGTCAATTCTGCAATCGCAGACGCAACGTATTCAACCGGGACGATATTGAATCGAGCGCCTGGTGATCCGTGAATGCGAATCAGAGCATCCCTACTGCTTGGAGCCTGGGCGACACCGATTAGTAGTCGCAGGAATGCAAAGAGCAAGTTTGAAGGCGCGCCACCATTGGTGGCCGGCGCCGCTCCGATAACGATGCTGGGCCTTAGGATGATCAAGCCAACTCCAAGCTCGCGGCAGGCGAGTTTAAAAGCGACTTCCGACTGCAATTTGAGTTGTTCATAGGGATTATGAAATTCCTGACCAACATCGGTCTCATCTTCCCACACCGTTCCTGAACGCCGCCCGCATACGAATGCGGTAGAGACGTGCGACCAGTGGCGCAAGCCCTTGGCGGCCAGTATTCTGAGCAGCGTCAGCGGTCCCTCGATCTGAACCGTTCGACTTGGCAGTTGCCCCGCGGGCGAGAAGGAAGTTTCCCCGGCACAATGAATGACTGTGGCGATTTCCACCGGCAGCCGCAGCAAGCTCTCTTCCAGCGCCGTAGGGTTCACGAGATCCCCCTCCACCACCTCTAAGCGGCTCGACAGTTCCCCAAACGATTCTGCGATCCGTGCTTGCGCCGGCACTCCCGCACGCGGCCGAGCCAAGACCACGACGCGTCTACCAGAGCGTAGAAGATTCGGAACAAGATGCCGGCCGATGAACCCCGTGGCGCCGGTCACGAGGATCGCGCTATGTGGTTGCGCTTTAATCTTGGAGGTTCCGCTCTCCCAGTGCATCCCAGCGTCCTACGTAATGTTGTGTGTCGAGTCCGAGCGAATGCAACAAAAGAAGCCATACGACGAACGAGAAAGCTCGCCACGGCCCGCAGGTGAGAAAACGGCGCCCTGATGTGACGACAGGTCGGGGAACGACCTTTGTTCGGCCGAGCCTTTTAAGTCTTTGGCTGAAGTCCAGATCTTCCATGAAAAGATCGCGATACCCGCCCAGCCCACGAAAGATTTCTGCGCGGACGAAGATTCCCTGGTCACCGTAATAGTTACGCGTAAGAAAATAGCGGCGCCGATTTATCCAACTGATGAGCCTTAGACTCCAGGCTCTTTCCTCAAAACGGTGCGCGAAAGCTCCTCCCACAATCCGTGGGTTACGCAAAACCCTTCGGATCTCAGCAAACGCATCCACCGGCGGTAAGGAATCCGCATGCAAAAAGAAAAAGACCTCGCCTGTAGCCGCTGCGGCGCCAGCGTTCATTAGAGCCGAGCGCGTCGAACGCGCAGGCCAAAGAACACGGCCCCGGCCGGCCACGGCATCCTCCGTCTCATCCTTGTCGCCCGACGCAGCCACAATGATTTCGGCTGACTCAAGGCAGTGCAAGGCCTGTAGATAACTGAGAGTGCGCCGAAGCGCTTTAGCATCGTTTCGGGCAGGGATGATAATCGAGATCCAAGGATCCATAGGAGCCGCTCATGGAAGCAGCTTGCTCGTCGGCCCCGGAATATGAGGGCGTGACGGCTCGCCATCTGCAGGCAGCTGCCAGGTTGGCCGCTGTCTACGAAACGGCATCATCAAAACGTCAAATACACGGACTTC
>DASQUN010000662.1:0-3482 GCA_035641275.1 Candidatus Udaeobacter sp.
GGCCCTTCTTTTCGCCGATTTTCTCTTGAGCCCCGATGGGCAAAAACTGCTCGAGGAATTGGACTTCGGCAGCGCCCGAAAGGATTACGGATTCAAGCGCTGGTATCCGGAAAAAGAGGGAACGCTCGCTCAATACGAGCAAGCTTTGGAAAGATGGCATAAACTGCTCAAGGAAATCATTCGCAAGTGAGCGAGTCCTAAAAAGTTGATCTCGATGTTGAGCAATTGATTTTACATCCGGTACGCCAAACCCATTTGCTCCTTGACGTCTTCGGTTCCATTTGCCTTAGTTTATGCCGCGGCCCGGTTGGCCGATCCATTCACATCTTCGATTCTGGGTTACAGTCAGCAATCGTTTTTGTTCTGAAGAATCCCCAGTTCAGACCCTTTGGGCTGTTCAATGGTTCAAGGCTGCACTAAGTTTTCTTTGAAGCCTCAAATTAACTTTTCAGTGAGTTTTTATTTATGAAAATCCACCAGCCAGTGCATCTTTAGCCGACCTCTCTTCTTGCCTTCGCTTGCTGCTTCTGGGAAAACCGAAACAACACGAAAGCAGCTTTGGGGCATATCACTGAAATCGCTACGCACGTTTTTCTCAGAGGTGTTCTACGGCTGGCGCATGGTTGGGATGGTCTCCGCCATGCGCGTTCTTGGCGGTGGGCTGCACAACTATGGCTTCACCGTTTTCTTTCTACCACTCAGCCAAGATCTCGGATTGAGCCGCGCTGCAACATCGCTGGCATTCTCACTCGCGCGCGCTGAAGGCGCACTGGAAGGCCCCTTCGTCGGCTATCTCATCGACCGCTTCGGTCCGCGGCCGATGATTCTCCTCGCCACGATCATGTGCGGAGTCGGTTATATCCTGCTCGCCTGGGTCGATAACTACACGGCTTTTCTAATCGTCTATCTCGGCATTATTTCGCTCTCCTTTACGCCCGGCTTCGTCCACGCGTCGATGGCCGTGGGCAATACCTGGTTCATTCGCCATCGCGCTCGCGCTATGACGGTGATCAGCTCGGCGGTCCCGATCGGCGGCACTCTGCTAACACCGCTATTGGCAATGGCAGTGCAGGCGTGGGGATGGCGTTGGGGCGCGATTCTCGCGGGAGCGCTTTTCCTCGTCATCGGCATACCTCTTGGAATAGGCGTGCGTCCTTCGCCGGAAAGCATGGGGCTCCTGCCGGACGGCGACTTGCCGCGAACGCAGGCAACGAACAGCGATGGCTCGACGAACCCCTCGCGGGAAAAATCAAGCGAGATCGATCCGACGTTGCGCGAAGCCATGAAGACCATGGTGTTTTGGCTCTTCGTGATCGGCATGACGGTGCGTGTCGCCGCTTACAGTACGGTCAGCGTGCACTTCGTACCAATCATGGTGTGGAAAGGCTTAACCCAAGAACACGCGGCTTTCTTGCTCGGCGCCTTTGCCTTTTTAAATTGGGCCGCCCATTACCTCATCGGTCCGCTTGCGGACGCGGTCAATCGTCCCAAGCTCTTGGCGGCCTGCATGCTGGCGGCCGCAGGCTCGATGCTCCTGCTCATTTGGGGCGATGGACTCTGGCCGCTCTGGTCATTCACGATTCTTTTTACCGCCATCGACGCATCGTTTCCGGTTGTCTGGGCAACCATCGGGGACTTCTTCGGGCGCAAATATTTCGCCACGATCCGGGGCACCATGGCCTTTTTCTACACCTGGGGCGGTGTCTTGGGTCCCGTGATCGCCGGCGCCATTTATGACCGCAGCCAGAGTTATGTTGCGACCTTGTGGGGACTCTGCGGGATTCTGCTACTCGGGAGCGTGCTCACGGCATTGCTGATCAAACCCTGGAATCTAGCGCACGAAAAGCAAACGGCGAAAGCGGGATCGATTTAGCAAAAGAACGCGGATCCCGGATCTCGCGCGGCGGGCCTGGTTTTCAGGAATTGCTCAAGAATTGGTGATGGGTTTCAATGAGCTTTTCAAAGTGAGGTGTCTCTTCATTTGAAATAGTCGTTGGAAATTTTGCGCCGCTTCGTCTCCAGCGCGTGAGCCAGTCTTCGCCCAGGAGGCGTGGAGATAAGGGATGATCTCCGGCTCCTTTCGCTGTCGTGAAAGCGATGGTTGTGTCTGACTTGGGCCCCGTGCCGACCCCTTGTGCGACAAAAAAGCCTGCCGTCAGGAGCGCAACTCTCACGGCAGTCGAAGCTGAGTACGTGTAGAGCTCCGCTGATTTTGGCAGACAGCGCTTAAAAATGCGCGCAAAGATCTCGGCGGTCCAAAGCGCGGCGTCTGCTTTGGATGAGAATGGATCGTAAAAAATAAGGTCAGGAATTGTTGTTGATTCGATAAAATCACGGAAATCTCCCTTGAGGAGTTCCCATTGGAGCAGGCTTGAAGCGTGGTTCCACTCGCCGTCTTCAAGAATCTGGAAGGGAGCAGCGTGGCGAAGATGAGGGAAGCAGGCGGGATTTTTGGCGGCGAGGGTGAGCGGATCGAGATCCCATTCAAAACTCACAAGGCGCAGAGGGCGCAGGGCGGTTTCACCTTTCTCCGCATAGCATCGTTCAAAACAGCGAATGGCAGCCATGGCATTGGAGGCCGCACCGAGTCCTACGTCCCAGATCACCAGCTCGTCTGCCGGAGCTTCGCGCTTCAATAGGCGAGCGTCGAGAGACGACTGCTCTACGTAGAGTTTGTTGGCTTCGTCATTGGGGGCATTCACCGAGTGCATGACCTCGCCGGAGCTGATCTGGCGAATGCTGGAAAAACCCCGAGCAGACGTGTGCATTTCGTAATCGCCCAAGCGGGCGGGCCGAGAAGTCTTGGCTTTTTTCGGCGGGCGGCACGGGTTCTCTTCGTCGGTCCGCAGCAGCTCGAGCCGTTTCTTCTCATAGTACGAGAGAAAATCACCACGCAGAATGGTCTCTCTCATCTCTCTCATCAGGCGATGATAGAAAGTCATATTGTGAATGCCTAAAAGGTGCCAACCCAGGAACTCGTCTGATTTCACGAGATGGTGGATGTAGGCGCGCGAGTATTGCCGGCAGGTCTGGCAATCGCATCGGGCATCAACAGGATCTTCGAGTAACTTATACACGGAGCGGCGCAACAGAAGTTTTCCCTGAGACGTAAAGGCCACGCCTCGTTGCGCCAGTTGCGAGGGAATAATGCAGTCGAACATATCGACCCCGCGGTGCACGCCCTCGAGAATATCAATCGGTGTGCCTACGCCCATGAGATAACGAGGAAGATGTTTCGGTAGACGTTCGGTCACGAGTCCCGTCAGCTCGTAGCGCTCACGATGAGTTTCGCCTACGGCCAGTCCTCCAATAGCCAGGCCGTCAAAGGGGAGCTCGCGCAAAAACGCGGCACTCTTCTTTCTGAGATCGGGATGGCAGGCTCCCTGAACAATGCCGAACAGCGCCTGGGGTGAGTCGCCTCGGGCGCGCAGGGAACGCTCGGCCCAACGATGCGTGAGATTCATGGCCGCTTCGGCTCGAGC
>DASQUN010000663.1:0-6801 GCA_035641275.1 Candidatus Udaeobacter sp.
CTTTCTCTTGGAGGTAAGTGCGCTCGCGCATCAGCAAAATGCAATCGGCATCGCCGAGCCTTCGTCGAAGCTTCTCCGGCGTATCGAGCCGTTCTTGTAATATCGTGACCTGAGCGCGCGCTTTGAGTTTTTCGCATGCCGGCACGCTGGTGGCTAAGTTCTCGAAATCGTCTAAGACGACGACTTTGAATTTTTCGCTGATAGTATCGCTCATAAGGTGGCCGTGACCTCGATTTCGATGAGTTTGCCTTCGGAAGAGTAGCCGTCAACCTGAAAGTAGTCCATCTCTGGAACCTTCGCCTTAACGTGCTTTTGGAATGATTCTTTTAGCTTCTCGAACGATTGGCTGCGATGAAGAAGAAAAGAAACTTTGACTGCGTGACTCCACGAACCCCCAGCGTCTTTCAGAGAACCTTCGATGCGCGGCAAGATATCAGCCATCTGGTCTTCGAGCGTGGGCAATACGGCAGTGACCCCGGAAAGAAACACCACGGAGTCATAAGTAAGATAACGCAATGGCGCGATCGGGGGATCGTATTCCTTTAGAATCTTCTGACGTTCCTGGATGGTTGGCCGCATGGCCCACAAGTCGACAGCGACGCTCGCGTCGGAGCCGAAACGAACGGGTGAGATGAAACTAGAGCTTGCGGATCTAGCCTTGCCGGAAAGAATCTTCACTCGCTCGGCACTGCCCTGATCGCGGCTTTCTCTGTCTCGCCCCCACAGGCGCGTTCGGACGGTGTGATCGAGGGAAAGTCCCATCGCTTTAAGCTCGTCGTCGAAGCGTTTGAAGATATCACGCGCTTCGTCTGCGGCTGATTTTGCAGGTCTGCCTTCAGCAGATAACGAAATAAACTCTCTCCCGAGCCATTGAAAAATTCTTTTGCGCATGGCTGTCTCGATGAATGAGAGATTTCCTAAGACTCGGCAATCTTATATCAGCGATTGTTCGGTATCAATGTGCTAGGCGAGGTCTACCGTCTCTTTGAGAACCAGTACTGAACGAATATTGCGACCCTGAACGAATATTGCGACCCAAAGCAGAAGACCTAGTCCGAATCCCCACAAGACGGCCCTTAACATACTAGGATTTTCAAAGGCGACTAGAATTCCAATGGCCGTTCCCAGAAGACCGACGACAAACGGTGTGCAACGGGCCCAATACCTCGTTATCAGGTTCCTAAAATCCGGGTCCTCAGTTGGGAGCCAACGTGTCATGTCCGTATGATCTCACGGCTACTTAAAACTCAGCTGTATCACCCGATCATCATCATCCTTGGGACTACCGCGGCCGTCACGATTGCTCGTGAGCAGATACAGGCTCCCGTCCGGGCCTTCAACGATGTCCCGCAGGCGGCCGAACTGCCGGTAGAGTAAACGCTCGAGCTGCGTCACTTTGCGTGGATTGTTCGGGTCGAGTGTCGCGCGATAAAGAGTCTGGCCGCGTAATCCAGTAAAAAGTAGCGAACTGGACCACGGTCCACGGGTGACAAATGTTGCCCCCGCTGGCGCCCAGGTTTCGCTGGTGCCGGCGTGAATCACCGGGGACACCATTCCTTCTCGCGCGTCGTCGCCACGAATTGCCGGCCAGCCGTAGTTCTTGCCGGCCTCGATATAGTTGATTTCGTCACGGCAGCAGCCCTGGAATCCGCTTGGGCCGTGCTCGGTTGAATAGAGTCCCTTGGTTCCCGCCTGCCAGGCGAGGCCTTGAGGATTGCGATGGCCGTAAGAGTAGACATACGAATTGGGAAAAGGATTGTCAGTTGGAATCGAGCCATCTGCATTGATTCGGAGTATCTTGCCATTCAATGACGAGAGATTCTGCGCTAGCTTCGTGGTCTGGGCATCCCCCGTCGTCCAATATAGCTTCCCGTCTGGTCCGAACTTTAGCCGTCCGCCATCGTGGTTGTTGGCGCCGGCAACGCCATCAATAAGGACTTGATCGACCAGGCCTTTGCGGCTTTTCGGATCTTCGCGAAACCGGACGAGGCGATTTTGCAGTTTGCCGTCAGCAGCTCGGTAGGTATAAGCGAGGTAAACGTAACGATTCTTATCAAACTGCGGATGCAGGGCCAGCCCCATGAGACCCGCCTCGCCGACCGCGGCGACGTCCACTCCTGCCCAAGTTTCCGCTTGCAGTTGTCCTCGTTCGATAATCCGGATGCGACCGGGTCGCTCGGTGATGAAAATGCGCCCATCTGGCGCGAAGTCGATGGCCCACGGTGTGTTTAAGTGACGGGCGACGACGTCGATTTTGAGATCGTCCGGAACACTGCTAGCGAGCTGATTTGCAGTTGGTCCACAAGCGATTGCAACCAGAACCAATAAACAACGGAAAGTTTTCATCCGCTTCGCTTGAACCGACTATGCGCGCGGCAAGACGAGATGCGAAGTTCAGATTGCTTGTTCTTCTCTGACCTACTGAGTGGTAGCCTGGCCTGGTTTGCTCACCGAAACGACCGACTTGTCCCACACCGACCCTAGGTCTGGCGAGTAAGGATAGCGAATGCCGTTCTCTTCGAGAATTTTTGCAGTCGCTTCCAACAGCTCATCCCGATTGAAGGTCATCGTCTCATGCGTCAATACGCCCGAGTTGGCGAATTTAAACGTGATCTGGCGGTCTTGGATGTCACGTACGATTTCGACCAGCTGGCGGAGGTTCTTTACTTGTATGCCGTTCACATCACTTAACACGGCCCGATTAGCATCGTCATAGCCATTGGTGATCTTGTGCGGGAAGAGAGGCGATGTCACTACCACGAGTTCTTCCCCTGCGAATGAGGGCCTGTCGTAACGACGGTTAATCAGTGGGCTCGACCGTCCCCCGAGCGATTTCGGCCGTTGGTTGCCCAGTCGTTCGAGATAGTCCTGGGTAGCCTGCGAAAAGACCACGGGGCCCAGAATAAAATACCTCGGACTGGCGTTCATTAGATAGGGAATGACCATTTCCCGTTGCGGGGCGACCGGCAAGTCAACATGCATCAGGCGCCCGTCCCGGAACACGGTGAGTGGCAAGCTGCCATTCTTAGCAAACTTCTGCACGAGGTATGAAGCCGAAAGGCGAAGATCGTAACGGACCGCGACTTTTCCATCGCTATCGATCGGAGTATCTCCGATCTGAGTGATGACATCCCACTCTTTTAAAGGGTATTCCAGGTTATCACGATACGGCTCAGAGACCATTACGCCATTCAAGTCTCTCGGCAGTCCGAGCTTCGTTCGAAGCGCCTCGTTCTCAACTGTTTGGATCAAATCGAGCATCTGGGGCTTTCCGTCATAAGCGCCGTCTCCAATATCGGCCAAGAACAGCCGGATCTCTTCAACCGGAATGAGATATCCGATGTTTTGCGCATTCTGAATGAGACTAAAGACGAGACCGATAAGCTTCCCCTCGGTAACCGCCGGACCGCCGCTGTTGCCGAAATTGAGAGCGGCGTCGACCTGAATCCGCAAGCCGCTGGTTTGATAGTAATAGTCGGTGAATTCGATCCGTGAAACGATTCCTTGCGTTACCGAGAGCTCCGTGCCGCCAGTAGGGTATCCGTAGACGTTTACGATGTCCTTAACGCGCGGCAGCTCATTAGCCAAGGGAAGCGTTCCCCGCTTATCAAAAAAAGATTCATCGTCGAGTTTCAAGACGGCAAGATCCATCGATGGAGTTATTGCTTCTACGCGCGCGGGGATTCGACGCGCGGATTGGTTGGGTTGCACGTAGAGTTGGCTTGCGTACCTCACGACATGCGCGTTGGTTAAAATACGCTTGCCCTCGATCACGACCCCGGAACCCTTGACCTGCTGGGGACTGTTTTTTGTCCAGGGGCGGAGTACATCGGGCGTGTGATGAACCGCATGAATTTTTACGACCAGATCTCGGATCCCATCCTGGGCATAGAGCAACGTTGACTGAAAAGAAACTAAACAGATGAACAACAACTCGACAAAGATTCGACGCATGGTTTCTCCTTCTTCAGATCCTAGGCACAATGCCGGCTATTATATACGAAAATGCCGCTTGGAGTTAAGAGGGGTCCGGCTCGGCCGCTTTGACTGATTTACCCGGCTCCTGTAAATGCTCTTGAAGCAACTTTCCATGACGTCTGAAGCGATAGCCCTCCTCGCCGCCATCTCATAAGCTCTGTTTACCGTTTTACGGCTGGCTTGGCCTCCAATATTCAACGCGCGCTCGCAGCGACGATCGTGTCGCTGTTGGCCCGCACGGTCACTCTATGGACAGCGGTATTCCTCACTGGGGGCATCCCAGAATTCGCGAGCCTCGCTATGGTTGTGTTCGTTATTTTGGGAATACTTCAGAGCGCGACGAGCCTATTGACCTTCATAGGATTGCACAGGATCGGCGCTTCGCGTAGCCAGCCGCTGAGGAACACCTATCCGCTTTGGAGCGCATTGATCGCCGTCGTTATTCTGCACGAGAAGGCTGGCCCGATAATCGTGCTACGAACGGTGTGGTTGTGGGCGGCGTAGTGATGATTTCCTGGAAGCCGGAGAGGCGAAAGCATGCAAAAGACCATTTTAACACGCTGTTGACAGCTGAAAGCATCGAGCATATCCGTGGGGATAACGGAAATTTTCATTTTCAGGTCTCGCGTTTTAGGATTCAACTTAAAACTTAAAATCGGGAATCAAAAACAACGAAAGCACAGGAGGTAACGATGTGGTACTTGGTTCTTCGGCGACCCGTAAAGCCGCGTGAAGAATGGACGGTCGGTCTGGATCAGCATCTCAGTTGGATGAAGCAGCGGCACGAATCGGGAAACATCCTCTTCTCTGGACCTACCCACGATCGAAAGTTTGGCGTCTACATCATCCGGGCCGGTTCGAGAGACGAGGCCGAAAAAATCGCATCAAGCGACCCGTACACGGCGGCAGGATTCTGCGCCTTTGATCTCTTCGAATGGGAAGTTCATCAGATCATGGGCGTGGGCCCATTCACGGCGGCGGAATTGGCCGGCCACCAATGATCGCCGGGTTGAATTTGAACAACAAATTAACCGCGCACAATCTTGACATGAGCCTCATAAAGCGTTAGGAAATAATTGTGTCCTAAACCTTCGGTTTGGGACAGGCGGAGCAAGGACGGAGCGCGCCCGTCGATTGCTCCTTGGAAAAAGATGGAGGTGAGACATGACAGAGGAGTTTAGTCCACCGGGCTCAAAAAGCCCGCTCACCGCGGGCGCCAGCAGTTCGATCAGATTTTTCGTTCAGCATCGAGCTGGGTGAATCAAACCCTCTACTTGGAGCGCCAGAAGGTGCGAACCCGTCAGACGGGTAAATCATAAGGCAGGGTTTCCTCAGAACAGACTCGGAATTAGCGGATGAGAAACTGATTCGATTCAATTGAGCGTAGTGCGGGAGGCGGGCGTTAGACGCAAAAATTCTAAAGAAACTTCGAATGACGCGATAGCGTCAGAAGCGGGCATCCTTCCTAGGTGAGGATGCCCGCTTTTTTTGCTTCAAACGGATTCTCTGGGTCAGGCTAACGGAGAAGTTGTCCGTAACCCTCAATAGGGATTTTCATTCCTAGTTGTTGCAACACCCACCAAAGCGACGCTGCGGTGCTCGAGACGACGGCGCGGTCGGCGTCACGTTCCAGCTCTTCCACACATGCAACAGAGCGCCAGCGCCCCTGGATAAGGATGGAATCGACTTTTGGATGCTGCCGGTATACGTGCCGGGCGACTCGGTACGATGCATAGTCCGGCAGCTTCGCTTGGTCGACAGGCCTGGAGACCTCCAGTCCTTGAATACCGAGAACCTGAAGCCCGGCCGACTCGTAGTAGCGTTTCACCGCCTCATTGATGGTCGCCTTGTAGGCTGTGGCGATGACGACGGTTTTGGCGCGGAGGTGCTTAAGCGCCTCGACGCTGGCACTCATGCCGGTACTGATCGGCAGGCCAAGTCGCTGGGATAGTTTTGCGACGACTTCCTGTTCCGCCTGATAGCCTCTTTGAGTGCCGAGTGTAATGCCGCCCAGAAGGATGGTGTCGCATTCCTCGGCCTTGAAGATGCCAAGTCCCGCTTCCAATGCATCGATGGCTTTGTTGAACTCTTCCGTCGTGTGAGCCTGTACATTCAGTCCGGAAGCTACAATGGTGAAGCCTTCCGGCAAGATCAAATCCCAATCTGACGGCGTTTCGAAAACCGATGGTGAAAGATAGCCGATGCGTGCTTTCCACCCGGACATTACGTGATCCTCGCAAGATTAACTACCTGCTCCGAGATGCTGTCGCAATAGCTAATTCGAACAAGCACGGTTGGATTTAACTTATCTGTTGCCTTTTCGTGTCATTTCGAGCGCAGAGCGAGAAATCTAAAATCCCTCGCTTTCGCTCGGGATGACAAACCGGGTGGTCTCCGACACTATCTCCAAGAGAGAGAACGTCTTATGAAAAAAGGATTCGCAATCGACAACCGACCCCCACTGAATCGTGATTAGCTCGCTAGATCTTGTAAAACCGCCGCGCATTGTCACCTAAGATCGCCGCCTTATGTTCGTCCTTCAAATCCGACCGCTCTAGAATTTCATCGATTTCTTCCCTGCAGTTGTCTAGCGTGATCTCGTGGGGAAAGTCGGAAGCGAACATGAAGGGCTGCGGCCCGACTCTCTAGATGGCATAAGCGAGGGCTTTTTCATTTCCCTCACAGCCGACGAAAACATTGTCGCTTCTGAAATATTCCGCGGGCCTCCTTTTGATGCGAAGGCCGCCATACTCCAACTCTCTCTCCAGACGGTCATTCATTGTAGGCCTTGGCATAGGCAGTCGCCCAGGCCGGAAACACGAC
>DASQUN010000664.1:0-4885 GCA_035641275.1 Candidatus Udaeobacter sp.
CTTGGCGGCCAGACTGCAGAAGCGCTGGGGTTGATGGAAGCCAACGACAACCCGAAACTGCCGGCGCAGAAGTAAATCGCCGCGAGGCCGAGATTAAGTAGAGCGGTTTGCAGATGTCGTGACATCTTGCCAGGTATGCACGTTTTACTGATGCGCGGGGAGTTCTATGCGACACCAACTTGTACGGGATTTCCGGTACTTTGGCAATATAAAAGTTGCAAAGAGAGCTTCAATGAAAAAGAGCCCACCGGCCAGCAAATGGTTGGAGCAGCACGCGACAAATGGACGATTTCAATCCATACGTTAGTCGCGGTAAACTAGGCGACCCGGATTCACTCCGTTTATCCTTGGTTGATGAGCTGTATCACTGTCGAAGGATGTCAGCTATCTGACAGACGGGCGAATAAATTCGTTATATCAGTTGGCAATTTCACGGGCAGTGAGTAACTTGGCGGAACGGCTTGTAAGCATAAGTTGCAATCGCGTTGTTAAAGGTATGAATGAGGAATCCAGGGCAGTATGCAGAGCCGCAAGTGATTGAACGGAGCTCGAGACGAAATGGATCACGCTAACGCAAAAAATTTACAGCGACTAAAGAGCCTCTCCGCTTTCAATTTGTCGCAGTTGGAGAAGTTCGCCGGGGACTTAGTTATAAAGAGCTATAAAAAAAACGAAATTATCTTTGATCAGGACGAAGAGGCAAAGCTCGTCTATTTATTAATCTCGGGAGTTGTCAGGGTTTCATACCTCAACAGTCATGAAAAACAAACGATTGTCAGCCTCGTGCCGGCAGGCGAATTTTTCGGTCTCGATTCGCTGATTCCTAAAACGGAACATCCATTCAGGTCCGAAGCATTCGAGAACTCGACCGTAGGATCTATAAAACCACAGAGTTTCATTGAAATACTCTTAGGCACGCCGTATGAGAGTTTCCTTCGGTGGTACACCTCGACCAGCCTTCCGGGTAGAAAATCGTACATTCACTGTATTCGAGGCATCGGACTCGATTTGCGCCGGCGAATCGCTCTCGAGCTACTGAACTTGGCTGACCTTTTTGGCACAACGGACGCGCGCGGATTGATGATTGCGCTAAGCATCAGCCATGAAGATCTTGCCGGAATCGTCGGCGCTTCCCGCCAACAAGTGACGCAGCACCTCAATGAATTTGACCGCGAGAGAGTCATTATCAGGGAAGGGCGACGGATAATCGTCAATAGTCAAAAGTTGCGGAAAATTGTCGACCTTATGTCGTGATCATTGGTATCCCTAAGGAGGCTACAGTTGCTGTTTCTCCAGCACGTAAGCCGGTCGGGTCCAGATTTAGTATCCTCTTTCCGACGCCAGCACCATTAAGCCGGCCTACTGATATCTTGGATGCACTCAAGCGTTTTCCCCAGAGTAAGCTCTGGAAGACGTTCGGCTCGACTTGATTTCTCGCCTCGCGGAATTGGCAGGAACGCTGCACGCGGATCTTTGGCGAACCCCTTTGCCCCAGTCCTGTGATCGTGTTAGTTTTCGACTGCGTTAGCCACCACCGAAAGGATTCAGCGCATGCAAATCATCGAGCGTTCATTCAGCACGAAAGCGGATGGAGTAGCTGGATTTCTGGCTTATCCTGAGAGAAGGGGGCCCGGACCGGCTCTATTCCTGATCCATCCGAAGGGTGGATTAACCGACTATATCAAGATCGAAACACGCAAATTTGCCAAGCTGGGGTACAGCACCTTTGCCATCAATGTCTTCGAGCAGCTGGGCTATCCTGCGGCGACTCATATCGAGACTGGATCGCAGATTCAGGCCAAGACTCCTGACTCAGAGTTTACCCGTGTTCTCACCGAAGGTTGGCGCTTCTTGCTTTCAGAGTCGCATGTGAACCCGCAGCGAGTCGCCGTCTGCGGTTACTGCATGGGCGGTCGGATTGCTATTCATTTCGTCGCGGCGACGCCGGAAGTGCGCGCGTTCGTCGGTTACTATCCAACCGTGCGTGACGAACCCACCACCCCCATGAGGCCGGTCCATCCCTCGGAGGCCGCAAAAAGGATACGCTGTCCGTCGATTATCTTGTACGGCGCCGCTGATGTAACCACGGTTGTGTCGGTGCAGGAGAAGATGTGGCACGCTTTCAAGGCCAATGAGCAATCTTTGGAATGGCACTTCTTTCCCTTCGGTGGCCACGGCTATGTCGATCCCGGCGCGCCGGGTTACCACGCGCATGCTGCCGAACTGTCATGGCCGTTAGTGGTGGATTTCATGGAGCGCGAGCTTCAATGGGACTCGGCAAATGTAGCCGAGTGAGATGCCAAACTCCTACCGGATCTGAATCTTTCAGGACACAAGGAGCTCATATGCGAATTAAGAAGATTCGCTTGATTATCGGGCGTGCGACGCTTTTTTGGACGGTTTTTATCACCGGCGCGAGCATGCCGATTCACGCAGCGGAGCGCGGTACAGAACAGCTTTATAGAGAACTTGCCAAGCTCCCCGAGCCTCAACGCGCCAAGCGTCTCGAGGAGGGCGCACGTAAGGAGGGAAAACTCAGCTTCGTCCATACGTGGCGCGGGAAAATTGCTCGCGACTATACAAAGGCATTTGAGAACCGTCACCCCTATATAAGAGTCGAAATGAGCGACTTGGGCTCTCAGGACGCGGCGGAGCGCTTCATCGCCGAAGAGCGGACCGGGCGACACCTCACGGATATCCTCAGCTTGGCGGTTCCCGACCTCGCCGTAATCCTTAAGCAGAATCTATCCTCGAGGTACCCAACGCCGGCGACAAAAAAAATTCTGAAGCAGTACGGCGGCTTCTTGGATGCAGAAAATCGTTGGATCCCATGGTACTGGAGCGAACACGGCATTTCCTACAACTCGGATATGATTACTGCCGCGCAAGCTCCTAAGGACTGGTTCGATCTATGTAAACCCAACTTCAAAGGACAGATTTCTTTCGATCCGGGAGAGACCCGTTTCCTCGCCGGGCTTTACGTCATGATGGGCGAGGAGAAAACCAAGCAATGGCTGAAGTGCATCGGAGAAAACCAACCGATCGTTCAAACCGGCCACACTCAACGGATGGAACTGATGCTGACCGGGGACCACGCGGTACAAGGCGATAACTATCTTTACTCCGGCATCGAGGCAACCAGAAAAAATCCCAAGGCTCCGTTCAAGATTGTCTAACCCGCGCCCCGTAGTGTGCTTTTGAATCCTTCAATGGTCATTTTGCCGGCAACTATTCTTTCGAAATCCGAAGCGCTTACGGGATGATGCAGATCTCTCATCCTAAGATCCCAATGAAAGATCTCGCCGATAGACGGGAGGACGTCTGGCAGGTGGTCGTCGGTGTGAGAAATCGAAATATCTTTGCCGCGGTAAACGCCGCGAACATCGGCTTGGTGGGCACGGCACCAGGCGAGCACTTCCTGAAATGTCATGTTAGCTCCGCGTCTCTTCGAGAGAATTCAGTAGGTGTTCTTTCAGGCTGGTGTGGACGCCGTAAATGACTTTGCCGATTTTGGGCTTCGGATTAGGCTCAGTGCTGACCTGATAAAGAATCAAACGGCCGGGGCCGGTATTATTCAGTTGGTAAAACCAGCCGGCGGGAACATGCACGGCCTGATGTTTGCTTAATTTGTATTCCTCACCATCCATGAGTCCCTTCATCGTGCACTCGCCTTCGACGACGAAGAACGTGTGGTCCGAACCGGGATGACAGTGCATTTCGTCATTGACGCCGGGCTCGTAGCAGTTGAGCGCGATATGGCAGCGATCACTCTGGGTAGGGCGAATGTAATTCCGCCCTGTGGGCCTGCCCCAGATGGCCTGTTTTTCCGTATCGACGACGGTCGGCTTCGTGAGTTTTTCCATCCTATACCTCCAGTGAGTTTGATATGAATTAGATCGTTGCACGTCTACAGGAGATGATCCGTAGAAAACAAGCTCTCTGGTCGGGTCTATTTATTGTTGAACATTGACTCAGCTGCTTTCCGCTGGGCCGCTACGGTACCCCCTCTTTATCTCCCCCTTACAAAAGGGGGAGATTTAGTAGGGTCGGAATACGAACGTGTGTGGGCTGGATGTGATCTTCCGCTCAGTTTCCGAATCCGAAAAACGCCAAGGTGCGCATCTCGATGCTTTCGCGCGGCGGAGCGTCCGGCGGACTTGTGGGGTCGTCGAACGCACAATGCGCGGTCCATCGAGCACGACCGTCTCTTTCCGAATCGAACGTTTTGAACACGATCGCTTCGTTGCGCTGCATGTTGGGGAAATAGTACCAAACATGGTCGGGGTTGAAAGTCATGTGACAGGTTTCGCCGACCCGATCCGGGTAAATCCGCGCGCTGGGGACCAGTTCCTTCGCTCCTATGCTGCGCGCATCGGCAATCGCGAGCGGCTCGCGCTGCACGGGCTTGTTGATCGGCCGCCAGGTTTGGACGATGGCAAAGCGGCATTTGAGAAGCTCTTCCGCTTCGTCGGGGAGTAGGTCACGGACGCGCTGCGGCCCGGACCAATCGGTGTAGTCGTTGTGCGCGTTGCGCACCGGCCCGCTAATCTGTTTCTCTTCGCGCGTCTTCTCGTCGGCGGAGCGCAGCGTGTGGTCGAAAACCACCACCCGAGTAGCGCCGGATGTCTTCTTTACCAACTCCTCGGTCTCCTTGTAGTACACCGAGCGAATTTCGTCCTCGTCGTAGAAGTTTTTTGTCTTGGTCTCATGATGGACGAAGATGAATCCTTCGCGCTCAAGGGACAATTGATCGGTGATGGCGCGGCCGTTGTAAATCGTCATTTGGTGTCCTTTGTATGTGCCCTTGCGCTTCTGGTCGGCGACCGACGGTCTCAGGCCGCCGTAGCTGGCCGGTTTTTCGCTGCTCTCTTCAAGGTAGTTGAGC
>DASQUN010000665.1:0-3720 GCA_035641275.1 Candidatus Udaeobacter sp.
CTCTCGAATGAAAAATGGAACTTTCGTGGGCCTTTGGGCATTCCTCACAATCCTACTTAATAAGTAGCTTTGTGAGAAGCCCGATTTACGCTCGTAAAATTGACTTTTCATAGCCGTTATTCAGGAGTTTGGATATCGGTAAAAGGATGTTTTGTGTAGGTGTTCTTACACACGCCACGCGTCCGGTGAGTCGTTCAGCTCCAAACAAGACGTGATTGACGGCTTAAGGGCAACGACAACTACCCAGCCTGGGAAGACCGGGAACCGGCCAGTCGTTCGCGCCAGCCGCATCTTCTTGACGCTCAAAGCCACTTCTGCAGAACGCAAAAAGCAGGCTGCTGATGAAAAAGACTCATGGGCTCGTTGTGTCAATCGTCTCGTACAACGCATCTGCACGGGCACGGCATGCCGTGCCCCTACCTCGTCGATTTTTCGTGCGCCTCGGCTCCGAGATCCTTTCCCTTTCGCCCTGCGTTGCCGAAGGGTAAATTATAGAATGATGCCATTTAATCGTTACAGGTTACGAGTGCGGGGAGACAACATGAAGCTTGCGCATAGATTGATTGCGGCCGGTTTTTTGTTCGTCGGCGTTGGCCTATGCTGCTTCGGAACAACTTGGGCTCTCGATAAAGCGCATCTCCATATCGCCGCCGGCATAAGCCCCAACAGCCTCCTATATCGCTACGCGATCGAAAAGGGCTTTTATCATGAGGAAGGGTTGGAAGTGCTGCCGGTCCAAGCCGGCATGCTCCCGGGAATTCAAGGACTGGTCGGTGGCAATTTTGATTTCACTCAAATTCTCGGTCAAAGCGCCGGCGCTATTCTAAGAGGTCTGCCGCTGAAAATCGTCATGGACTTTGATACCCGGCCGCTCAACTGGCTTTATGCAAGCAAGAGCATCCGAACGCTCCAGGATCTCAAGGGAGGCAAGCAGATCGCGGTATCGAGTTTCGGCGCGGCCTTGGACCAGATGACGCGCGAGCTGCTCCTCAAACAGGGCATGGACCCCCAGCGCGACGTCGTGCTCCGGGCGGTGGAACCGACGCCCAACCGGCTAGCCGCCTTGTTAAACGGCGCCATCGACGCGGCTGTTCTTAACCAACTGGATAGCCTGATTGCCAAAAAGAATGGGTTCAATGAACTCCTTTACTACGGCGATCATCTTGAGTTCGTCACCGCTGGAGTCGCAGTCGCGGAGAAGACCCTCACCCAGAGACCGGATTTTGTGCGCCGATTTCTTCGGGGCACTCTCAAGGGTTTCTGGTGGTTCAAAACCAATGAAAAAGAAGTTGTGAGCCGCATGGCGAGATCCATGAAGCTGAACGAAACCGAAGCCAGCGAAGTTTATCGCGCGGCGCAGCGGGGCATGTCCGCCGATGGAACCATCCCGCGCGGACTTCAGGACCGGATGCTGGCGTTCCAGCGCAGGGCGCTCAAAATCGAACGCGAGGTGCCGCCGGAAAATGTCTATGACTTCAGCATGGTGCGTGCGATCAATAAAGAGCTGGGACGAGCCGGCTCTTAAGAAGCGCCGAAAAGGAATCCGCATGAGCCACAAGGTTAGAAACTGCTCTTAGGCAGGATTAGAAACCACGACCCCACCCAGGGTTCAAGGAGGCGTTATGGATCTAACCTTCGCCCACTATCGAAACCGTTTCTGCATGTTTCGGACTTATCACGCCTTGGCGACGGGTAAGGTGAAGCCCGACGGCTTTAATATGAAAGTCATTGAGCTGCCCGATCCGCCGAGCCATGAGCAGGAGGAAGCGCTCATCCGCGGCGACGTTCAGGTCGCCAATCTCTATCTGCCGAACTTTCTCCGCCGTAAGCTTGAGGGCGCGCCGATCGTTGGTCTTTGCACCGAATGGAAATCGACGATGAAGGGCAATGGCATGTTCGTACGCAAAGACGGTGCGGTGCAAAGCCCCGCGGATCTTGCGGGCCGGGTGATCGGTTCGCATCAGGGCGCTCACGCGATTCACCGATACTTAATGCGGCACGAGTTCGCCGTCGACGACGCGACATTGACCTGGGTGTCCCATCCGCAGGAGCAGTTGCTGCAGGCCTTAAAGGAAGGCAAAGTCGATGCCGCTGTGTTGCTTGATCAGTTCTTCTTTCGCGGCGAAGAAGATCCGGGCATCCGTTGTCTCTATACCGACGGCGAGATTTGGAAAGCGCTGCACGGGTTTTCCGAGATGATCAAGCACATGGTGGCGGCGCGGGAGGATTTGTTGCACGACCATCCCGGTGTCAAGGAGAAATTACTGCAGGCGTTCCGTGCTTCGTTCGCCTGGAGCGAGCGGCATCTGCCGGAGATCGCCGACGAGTTTGTCAAGCGCTATCCGGGCGACAAGGAGGCGCTCCTCGCTTCCGCGCGGTACCCGAGGATAGAATTCACGTTCACCGCAGCCGAGCAAGAGCTCGCCGATGCGGAGATGGACATGATGGTGGAAGTGGGCTGGATTCCGCGCAAGGCACCGGTGGTTTCGTTGTTTGCGCTTTAGTCATCGGTCGCGAGACCAGCTCGCACAGGATTTGGATTTTCAGTGGCGCACAGGGCAGGCGGAATCCGGAGGCTGGTTTGCCGCTGGTCTGTTTTCTTTGCGGTGCCAAGAGATAGGGACCAGTCTCTTAGTTGTCCGCTTGACAGGCTCGTTGCCGTGTTGCTATCTGTCGCGTCTTAGTGGTTTTCATGGAATGGACAAGGCGGGTTGCTGAATTAACCAAACAGCAAAGGTAAAGACCTGACCGTCTTGGCTTCGATAGAAAAAACGCAGCGAACTTCGGGAAGGGTTCCACCTAGCAAAAAATGCCCGACCGAATCCTCAATCATCTTTGCGATTATGCGCTGAAGTTGTCGTATCGCGACCTGCCGCAGGAAGTGATAGGCCGGACCAAGCACATTGTCATGGACACCGTGGGGTGCGCGCTTGGGGGAGCCGAAAGTCCTCCAGCCAAGATCGCTCGAGCCGCCGCATCTGAGATAACTTCAGCCGTCCCGTCCACGGTTTTGATTAGCGGCCGGAAAACCTCCCCCGATCTCGCAGCTTTCGCCAACGGTGTGATGATCCGATATCTCGATTTTAATGACACCTACGCCGGTTCACCGACCTGCCACCCAAGCGACCTCCTGGCGCCGGTACTGGCGGTCGTGGACGCAACAAACGGCAGCGGCAAAGACGCAATCCTCGGAACGGTCTTGGGTTATGAGGTGCTTTGTGGACTCATCGACGCCGGATCGAAAGAGCGCGGGCGTAGTTGGGATCAATCGACCTACGGCGTCATCGCGGCTTCGGTAGTGGCGGCTAAACTGTTCGGCCATACGAAAGAGCAGATGGCTCATGCGATCAGCCTGGCGGTCTCGTCTCATATCAGCCTCGAGCAAATTAGAAGAGGTCAGATTTCCCATTGGAAGGGATGCGCGTTGGCCAACGCCTCGAGGAACGCCGTCTTTTGCGCGATGCTGGCCGCCAAAGGAATGACCGGACCGGAGGAAGCGTTCGAAGGTAAGGCCGGATTCTTGAACAGCACGGGGATCCGCTTCGAGATCAGGTCGTTCGCGGACTCCGCCGAGTCCTACCGCATCATGAAAGCGCGATTGAAAGCATTTCCCTCAGGGTATTTTTCACAAAGCGCGATCGAGGCGATTCTTAACTTACGCTCCCAAATCCCCGATCTCGACGATATCAAAGAGATTCGCCTGCAGACTTTTCCCGCCGG
>DASQUN010000666.1:0-2894 GCA_035641275.1 Candidatus Udaeobacter sp.
TTGTCGGTAGTTTGCTGCGCCCGGCGACCTTAAAGGAAGCACGAGCGCGCTATGATCAAGGAAAAATGGCCGTTGAAGAGTTGCGCGAGATAGAAGATCGGGAAATTGGCCGCGCCGTTCGTCTACAGGAGCAAATCGGTTTAGAGGTCGTGACGGACGGAGAATATCGGCGCCTCAATTTTCAGGACAGCTTTGGAGAATCGGTCGCAGGCTACGATGCCGGGAAAGGGAGCCTCAAATTCTATGAGCAGCGCGTCGAGGGCTCCGCTCCGTTGCAGCGTTGGGAAATCCCCAATAGCGGCGAAGTCAAGGGGACGGCCGTATCGCAGCGGCGGCCGGCGCTGAATCGGTTGCGCTTGGCGCGCAACGTGCCGCTGGAGGAATACCGTTTCGTGAGCCAGGTCGCCCATAAACCAGCAAAGGTGACCCTGATAGGGCCAGACCGAATTTCTCAGCGATTTGACTGGCAGAATTCCAAAAAGATTTATCCGACAATGGATGATTTCATGGCGGACGTAGTCGCCATACAGCGCGAAATGATTCACGGTTTGGCGAGCGCCGGTTGCCGCTACGTTCAGATCGACGCTCCGGGCTATACCGCCTATGTCGATCCCCCGTCGTTACAAGCCATGCGCGACCGCGGGGAAGAGGCCAAGGAGAATTTTCGCCGCTCGTTACAAGCGGATAACCAAATTTTGGAAGGCTTTGACGGCGTAACTTTCGGTATTCATCTCTGCCGCGGTAATCAGCGGAGTATGTGGCACCGGGAAGGAACCTACGATGACATCGCCGAAGCGCTCTTGAACGAACTGAAACACGATCGCTTTTTATTCGAATATGACACCCCCAGGGCGGGCGGCTTTGAGCCGCTGAGATTCTTGCCTAAAGGGAAGATTGTGGTCTTGGGACTCGTGAGCACCAAGGTGCCGCAGCTTGAAAAGGTGGAGGATCTCAAAAGGCGAATCGACGAAGCGCGCAAGTACGCGCCGCTGGAACAGTTGGCGATCAGCCCGCAATGCGGTTTCTCATCGGACGTCGTCGGTAATCTGATCAGTGAAGACGATCAGAAGCGCAAACTGGAAGTCGTGGTCGAGACCAGCCGCCAAGTCTGGGGCTAGTTCTCGTTGCGCGACGTTGGCGTGCATTCTTGTCGGCTTTTGTCTTTTGTGATAGCTGACAAAGACCATGAACCAGGATGTTGCGAGCATTCGTCAGGCGATTCGAGATATTCCGGATTTTCCGAAACCGGGCGTAGTTTTCAGAGACATTACACCTCTGCTGAGTAATGGTCAGCTGTTCGGCCGGACGATCGACATTCTGGCCGAGCGTTACCGCGCCCAAAAGATCGACACCGTCTTGGGTATTGAATCTCGCGGCTTCATCATCGGATCGGCGTTGGCCTATAACCTCGGCGCCGGATTTTGCATCGTGCGCAAGCCGGGTAAGCTGCCTTACCAAACCCATAGCGCCAGCTATGAATTGGAGTACGGAACTGATAAGCTCGAGATTCACGTCGACGCTCTTCCGGCAAAGGCGCGGGTGATCATCGCCGATGATCTGATCGCCACCGGGGGGACGGCTGCGGCGACGGCCCAGTTGGTTTCCAAGCTCGGCGGAACGGTGGTGGAATGCGCGTTTGTTATCGAGCTTTCGTTCCTGAAAGGGAGAGAAAAACTTAAGCCTTATGGAGTTTTCTCGCTTGTCCAGTATGACTCCGAGTAAGCCTGCGCAATCGGAGTTAGGGTTTACGATTTCTTGACATCACCCGGCGATAATCAGTAAGCTTGAGGCAGTAAAGCAAAAAATACGGATTTGCTATCAATTTCCTTCCGCTCGGCCCTCGTCTTAGTCTAGGAAGAAAGATGAAACGAATTGAAGAGATGAGTCTTTGGGAACGACTTTACTTTCCGGAGGTGACCCGAGGTTTGATGGTTACTGGCTACCGCTTCTGGAGAAATCTGTTCGTCCATGTTCTCCATAAGCTTGGATTGGCAAAGGGTCTTCAGGCAGCGATTACCGTCCAATACCCTGACGAGCGGGCGCCTTATCCCGACACCTTTCGCGGGCGACACCGGTTGACCTTGAAGGAAGACGGTTCGGTTCAATGCACGGCCTGTTTTCTCTGCGCGACCGCGTGTCCCGCCGAATGTATTTACATTGAAGCCGGCGAGTATCCTGACAACCCCGTCGAAAAATTTCCCATTCGCTACGAGATCGATACGCTGCGCTGTATCTATTGCGGCTTCTGCGTCGAGGCCTGCCCCTGTGATGCCGTTCGCATGGATTCGGGTACTCATCCCGGCAACTTAGGATTTAGCCGCAAGGACTTCGTCGAAACCAAAGAAGTCCTGATGCAACGCTCAAAAGAATTGGAAGAGAAGGGTAAAGAAGGACTCTACGAGGAATATGTCAAACCGTACCGGCACGTGTGAGAGTCAGCGCGCGATAGAGAATCCGAACCCCAAGGAGGAGTGACCATGGCAAACTCCGAAAATCAAAACGGCTCAAAGCAAAACGGAATTACGACGAAGCCGTTGCCGGCTTCGCACAAGATCTATGTTCATAACCATCATTGCCCGGACATCCAGGTCGGCATGCGAGCGATCGTGGTCTCTACCACGGAAGCGGGGCATGCGGGAAACGCTCACGCAAATCCGCCAGTCATGGTCTACGACACCTCGGGACCTTATACCGATCCGAATGTCGAAACCGACATTCGTAAAGGGCTCAGGCCGCTGCGTCTGGATTGGATCAAAGCCCGCGGGGATGTGGAAGAGATCGCCGCTCACTCTTATGTCAACGGCAATGGCAAGAACGACTCGAAGCTTGATTTGGCAACCGAGCGATTCCCCGATGCTTCGAGGCGGCCGATTCTGCGCGCAAAGGCCGGCCGG
>DASQUN010000667.1:0-3136 GCA_035641275.1 Candidatus Udaeobacter sp.
GGCAAGAGCCCCAAATCGCCTTTAGCTAGAGAACACAACCGAAACCTCAGACAAAAAGCGATTGCTGAAGGGCCTGAGAGCCTTAGCCGATACGATAAGATACGTTTACTACAAGATGCCGAGAGCATGGCGGCTCTCCACCTCGATGTACGACAGATTCGGGAACCTGAGCTGGCAAGACGATGGGGACTCACAGGTTTACGTTGAATATTTTTTCTCGGGCCTGTAAACGCAGTCGAGGCTATTCCGGCTAATTTCGAGGGTATCGATCGGGCGAGTAGGCGGTTATAAAAGAGATACAAGCCCTTCCTGGAGACGGGTCATTTGGTAGCCGGCAGAGTGTCAGCCTCATTCTTGTCTAATTCATGTTGTAGCGGTAAGCAGATTATGAAACTTGTTCCTTTATCTGGTTGGCTTTGCACCTCGATCCTGCCGCCATGATTTTTGATGATTCGGTTGCATATGGGCAGTCCCAAACCCAGGCCTCGGCGCTTCTTTGCGGTAAAGAAAGGTTGAAAAATTCTGGATAAATCCTTCTCCTCAATCCCGAATCCCGTATCCGTCACGGACAGCACGATTAGCCGACGCCTGCCGTCCACGGACTCCACCTTTGTTTCTATCGTCATGGTCCCGCCATCTGGCATCGCATCAATGGCGTTTAGATAGAGGTTGACTAGGACTTGCTCCAATTGCTGCGGATCAGCCTGTATTCGTGGCAAGTCCGGCGCGATTTGTTTTACGGCCGTTACCTTTTGCTTGTAAAGACGGTTCTCTACCAATTGAAGCGTCTTTTCAATAACAGCCGTGAGATCCGTTACGGTAAGATCCGTACTTCTGGGCCGGGCATATTCCATGAGATCCTGTATGATCCTTTTGCAACGCTTGGTTTCCTCCTCGACGATCTTCAAGGGTCGGTAGTTAGGATGGTCAGGATCTGTAGTGGTTAGTATGTCTTCGACAAAGCCCATGACAATGCCCAAAGGATTGTTGAACTCATGGGCCATCGAAGCCGTGATCTCACCGAGAGAGACCAAACGCCCCGAAGCAATCAGCTGCTGCTCCAATTCTTCAGTCTGTTGGCGTAACTTCTGCTCGCTGCGGCGAAGCGCGTCCTCCGCACGCTTGCGCTCCGTTACATCATGAATGAGCCAGCGAAGCCCGATGGGGCTTCCCTGCTCAGCGCGCACCGCCCCGACGGTTAAAACCGTGTCGAAAGGGATCGAGTTCTTAGGGGCCAGGCGAACCTCCCACTTTCGAGCTGCGCTTTCGGTCCCCATGCTGATGAGATCGGCCTGAAACGAGCGCCGTTGTTCGGCATGAACAAAATCCGTGATCACCTTGCCCACGAGAGCAGCCAAAGGGTTATTGAGTTGCTTGGCTGCGGTTTGATTGGCTTCCAGAATGTTTCCTTGCATATCGGTGACCAGGTAACCATCAGGTGCAAACTCGAACAGGTCTTGATACCGTTTACGTTCAACTTCCACCGCCATCCGGGTGTCAAACAACTCGTCGTTTTGCGCCTGCAACTTTTGCTGTATCACCCCGGATTCTTCGATCGCCTCTTGTAACTCGTTATTTTTTTGTTGCAGCTCCGCTTCTGCCCGAAGCCGCTCGACAAATTGTCCGATCTGGCTCCCTATCGTCTCCACGATTTTGAGTAGCGCTTGGTCAGGTTGGCGAATTTCACGGCTGAAAAACTCCATGACAGCGAGGACTTCGCCTCCCCATTTGATCGGGAACGCAAAAGCCCCGTGCAAATCCTCCGCGGCGGCGATCGGCGCCCGGGGAAAATTGTTGTCCTTGAGAACATCGGGGATCCAGGTGGCTTCGCGACTTTGCCAGACACGGCCTGGCAGGCCGACTCCTATGTCGAATGTGAACTGACGGCAGGTCTCTTCGAAGGCGGGGAAGGGTTTGCTCGCCGAATGCCATACCTCTACGCAGCGCAGCCGTTTAGCAATCTTGTCAATATTCCAAAGCGCGCCAAACTCCCATTGCAGACATTCACAGATGGCTTGAAGGATCTTTGAGGAAACTTCTCCAACCGTTTGTGATTCCGCCAAGAGCCGCGTGACCGCGTGTTCCATCATCGTGCGGCGCTCTGACCGTTTGCGGGATGAAATGTCTCGCGTCAAACAGCGGGTGTGAATAAATTTGCCATTTTCCCACATCACGCTGGAGTTGATTAGAACATGCCGGGTCGAGCCATCCTTGGCCCGCATGCGCGCTTCGTAGTCACGGATCGTCTCGCCCCGTCTCAACCGCTCCAGCATTTCCTGGATGACGTCCTGGTCGACGTGAAATTCCGCGATGTCATGGCCGACGTATTCGTCGCGGGCGTATCCGAGCATTTCCAGTTCGGCCCGATTTACGCGCAAGATGATTCCGTCAGCTCCAGCCCAATGAAGAGGAATGGGGGCATTCTCGAAAAAGTCCGCCAGCTCATGCTCACTACGCCTGAGTTCGTCCAGCTGCTCGTGCGCAACGATTTCCTTCCGTCGGGGCATCTGATTTTCTTCTATGACCGGTCCGCAGGTAAGTAGACCTTAAACTTGGTTCCACGACCTGCCTGACTTTCCACCTCGATCCTTCCGCCATGGTTTTGGATAATACGTGCACATATTGGCAGGCCTAGCCCCAAGCCTCTGCCTTTTTTTGCGGTAAAGAAAGGTTGAAAGATTTTGGGTAAATCGTCTTCCTCAATGCCAAATCCCGTATCCCCGACCGTTATTACCACCATCCGACCTGATCCATTAACCGGCTCGACTTTGGCCTCCACAGTCAATTTTCCGCTGTCCGGCATAGCGGCAATGGCGTTTAAATAGAGATTGACCAAAACCTGTTCCAATTGCTGCGGATCGGCATTGATTTTCGGCAAATGTTCTTCCAGGAAGGTAATCGGCTCGATCTTTTGTTTGTACAAATGGTTGGTTACCAGATTGAGTGTCTTTTCCACCGTTTGCTTAATATCTGTCGGCGAGAGTTCTGAGCTTCTCGGGCGGGCGAACTCCAACAGCTCTTGAATGATCCTTTGGCAGCGTTTGGTCTCGTCGTCGATAATCTTTAGAGGCTGATATTGAGGGCTTGAGGGATCCGTCTCACTTAGCATATCTTGGGCAAACCCCATCACGATTCC
>DASQUN010000668.1:0-3190 GCA_035641275.1 Candidatus Udaeobacter sp.
ATCTTAACTCTGCCCTTAACAACGTAGGCGAGCGATTCGTGCGAGTGGACATGGAGAGGAGCGCCGACCCCTGGCTGATAATGAATTTCCAGGAGGGTCATTTCGTCGCCCTTGATCAAGGGTTTGACCAACAGTTCGCCATTCATCGGCTTGCCTTCGATGGTCTTCACGACCAACCCTTTGACGTCAGAGTTCTTGGATAGAATCATAATATCTGCTCCTTCTACTGACTCGCTTGACGTGTTTTCGGCAACTGTCAATAAAAGCTATTGAACTCTATCGGCGCGCGCCGGACTTGTCAATTATCGAGAACGGGCTATCACTGTGAGATCGCAAACGCAATATTCAGCTCGCGACAAGTCGCCGCTGATGAATATCTGAGTGCGATCGTCCGTTACATTCATCTCAATCGGTTAGAGGCCTCGGAAACGCCCCGAGGACGATCGATGGACAGCCACCGCTATCATTTTCCGTCGAATTGGGGTACCGAACCGGCTAAATACCACAGAAGCTCTGGAACAGATCGCGAGAAAAATGAATTTGTGCCGCCGGGTAGCGAGGAAGCACTGGAGGGTTGGCAGTTTGGCTTTGGTATCTCGCGCTGTTGTTGCCATGCGTCATTTCCCAGAGTCCGCAAATGCTATCGGACCGCTACGCTTATCTATCCTGCCTCAGCTGGGCGATACTGCTTGGCGGCGGTTTGGCATACTCTCATGATGCCTTGCGTGGTAACAGGTTTGGTGGACTCGCCGTGTTCGTTCCGACTGGCCTGGTTGTCGCCCTGCTGGGCTTCTTAGTCTGGAATCAAGCCAAGGTCTGGCACGATTCCGAGAGGCTCTTGCGTTACGCCGTTGCGGTTGCGCCGGAATCAAGAAAGGCCCGCAAGAACTTAGCGGATGTTCTGGATGCGCAAGGTAGAGATGACGATACGATGCAAGTTCATTTTCAGGCGGTGAAGAGCCGTCCCAAATCTGTGGGTGCACATGTCGATCTGGGGCAAGTTCTGGCACGACATGCAAGGGTGGAAGAGGCCATGCAAAGCTACCGGCGCGCGATTCAATTGGATCCTTCCTTCGGAGAAGCTCATTTGGGGATCGGTGATCTATTGATGAAACGGGGAGAGTATGGCGCAGCCATGGAGCCATTACCGCAAGGCGCTGGAGGACAATGCAGCGAAGGTACACGCGCATGTGAATCTAGGCAACATTCTGGCTGACCGTGGAAGTCTCGACGATGCCGCCGACCATTATCGAAAGGCTTTGCAGTTGGACTCTTCCAACGACAACGTCTACGTCAACTTGGCCAAGGTACTTTCGATGCGAGGTGAGCTAGAACAGGCCATCCGGAACTATCAACGCGCGTTGCGGGTTAATCCGAGTAATAGCGAAGCTCACTTCAATCTAGCCAACACTCTGGTCAAAAGAGGCGATATTAGCAACGCGTTGCAGCACTACCAGAAGACCATAAGCATCAATCCCGACTTTGCAGAGGCCTACCATAATCTGGGAAAGGTCATGGCGGCGCATGGCCAGCGGGCCCAAGCCATCGACCATTTCCGGCATGCTCTTGAGATCAAGCCGGAGTATGTCGAAGCCTATATGAGCTTGAGCCAAGCCTTCGCGGAAGAAGGGAAAAAGGACGAGGCGCTCAAGTACTATCGAGAGGGCGTGCGAATCGCAAAGTCGCGCCAGGCGTCTACTCCCGGACAGTGAGACTTCTACGGCGAGGCGAGGGGTGTGCGTACTTTAGGACCCGCGCGAGATTTCGTTCTCTGGCGACAATCCCGCAAAATTGTATAGATTTCCCTGGGCGCATTCATGGGGATACGACGTAATCCAGTTTACCGACGGCACGTTTATCAATCAGGACTTTTCTGTTACATCCGCGGCGCATAATCGAGAGAGTGATATTCTGTGACCCTGTTCCGTGTCTGTTGGTAAATCATTAATTGCAATTTATTAGGGAGGCGTGTTTTGCGTAAATATCGGCTCTGCGGTTTTTTAGCAGCGGCAATTTCTCTCTCACCTCAGCTACCATGGCAGGATCGAGTTCAACAACTTCCAATCCTTCGCGCTCACCCATCTCAGTAATCACGCGACCGAAGGGGTCGACGACCATGCTATGGCCGATATAAATATTTCCGACCTGGTCGGGAGCGATGAGATAGCAGCCATTTTCCACAGCGCGCGCGCACACCATGGTTTGCCAATGCTCGACCTTCATGTTGCCTTCTACCCAACCGGAGGGTGCGACGAGTATTGCGGCTCCCATCAGTGCCAGGATTCGAGATAACTCGGGAAAACGAAGATCATAGCAGATCATCAAACCGGCTTTTCCGAGGTCGGTTGTGACCGGCGGCATCAGATCATTGCCGGCAACAAACTTGTCAGATTCTTTGAATCCGAGCGCGTCGTATAGGTGCAGCTTCCTGTAAACCGCGGCTATATTGCCGGAGCCATCGATCCATAGCGCCGTGTCATAAACTTGGTTGGGTGACGTCGACTTCTCATAGATGGTCGCGAGCACGTTCATCCCGGCCGTCCTGGCGGATTCTCTCAACGCTGAGGTGAACGGACCGTTCGTTGTTTCGGCGAGTTCGCACAGTTCCCGGGCGGATTGACTGCTCGGGGAAAAAGCCATGAGGAATTCCGGAAAGGCAATCATGCCGGCGTCTTTCGCCCTGGCTTCTTTGATGAGTTCTCGGGCTAACCGTAGGTTAAACGTCTTTTCGGTGGACGACTTTATCTGCGCGACAGCAATACGATTCATTGTCAGTGCGATAACGAAGTATTGGATTGATGGAGAATTGATCCTTTTGCCCGTACTCCATTACTCCATCGCTCCAACCCGTCAGCTTTGTATTTATACATCCAACATTTGGCCCGCATTTTTGTTTTTCACTTGCTCCAGGACCAGCGCGCCGAGAGCGACGTCCGCGACACCCTGTCCAGCGTTGTTCTTATAGAAGGTAATCTGTTCGGCTTTCGTGCGGCCCGCTTTCTTTCCAGCCAGAATGTCACCGATTTCGATAAGCTGGTCCCATGCGATCACGCCCCGCTGCACGGGGTCGTAAATGTCTGCCTGTTCATCCTGAACCGCTTGCTCAATGGAGACAATGCCTAGAACATGGCTTCGCGCCAATGTGGTATCGTCGATCTCCCTTCGCTTGGCCGGAGTAAATCCGCCTTTG
>DASQUN010000669.1:0-5704 GCA_035641275.1 Candidatus Udaeobacter sp.
GAATCGAGTCGACCTCTTCCTCGCGCTCGACGATGAACACTTCTTTCCCCTTATCGCGCGCGATTCCCTGAAGCCGCGGAATTCCATGATGCGTTCGGCTGCTCAGGACGACAAGGTGACAGCCGGCATTCAATAATTCGATCTCCGCCTCTTCCTGCTGCGTGACAAATGGGCAGGTCGCATCCGCCAGCAAGGTGAGGCCTTTTTCGCGCGCCTTTTGCCGTACCTCGGGCGGCGCACCGCGCACGCCGTAAATCAGTTTTTCGCCGGTGTCGATCGACGCCATGTCACTGGTAGAGCGAATCCCCTGTTTTCCCAGGCCTTCCTTTTTGAAGGCGATGAAATCCAGGTCGGGTCTGAGCGACCAGACGGCGAGGTGGTCGCCATGCTTGGCGACCATTTTCTGGTGCACAGCGCCGGCGCGATGAACTCCTACGCATAGCCCGCTCGGCGGAATTCCTTTGACATTACTTAAATCGCTCTTGAGGACTTTCATTTCGCTAACCTCCGCAGATTCAGGTCTATCCTAAAAACGTTAAAGGAAAAAACGCGTTCCGCAATCATCTATTTTCCGACCGTAACGCGGACGCCTAACGATAATCGCAGTTGCTACTGCGTTGCCGAATCTCTCATGTCGACCGCCGGCCCTGTCCGAACAGTATCGACTTTGATTCGTCGGTCACAGTCGGTACGGTATTGATTGTCTTGGCTACGGCGTAGGCCCGCTGCACCGCATCGCGTCGTTGAATCGTCTCAAACCAACGCTTGAGGTCGGGAAAGTCTTTTAAATTTTGGCCCTGCCGCTCATGAGGGACGATCCATGGATAGGCGGCCATGTCGGCGATGGAGTAAGCGCCGGCGATGAACTCGCGGCCGGCGAGGCGTTCGTCGAGCACACCGTAGAGTCTTTCGGTTTCCTTGAGGTAGCGGTTAATTGCATAGGGAATCTTTTCCGGCGCATAGCTGTTGAAGTGACCGTTCTGCCCGGCCATCGGTCCTAACCCAGCCATTTGCCAGAACAACCATTGCATGGTTTCGGTGCGGCCACGTAGATCCGCCGGCAAAAACTTCCCGGTCTTCTCAGCCAGATACTGCAAAATGGCGCCAGATTCAAAGACGTTGAGTGGCCCTTTGCCGTCAGCGGGCTCAAGATCGACAATCGCCGGAATGCGGTTGTTGGGCGAAATCGCGAGAAACTCCTGCTCAAACTGTTCGCCCTTGGAAATATTGACCGGCCTGATGGAATAGGGGAGGCCCGCTTCTTCCAAAAAGATGGTAATCTTGTGGCCGTTCGGCGTGGTCCAGTAATAGAGATCGATCATTTCTCCCTCCTCAAGTTAGTGTTAGCACGGATCTCAGGTGCCGCAGATCCGCGCCATGCGACCAAATCCTTCAAACACATCAAGCAGCCGCTCGCGCCACTTGAAAACCGGATCGCCGGTCTCCACCAAAGCCACGGGCGATACCGAACGCGCCCATTGGAAGGTTCCGAACACGATGTAGTCGGCGAAACTGGGCTGCGCTCCGGCGAGATACGGCTGGCGCTCGAGGGACGAGCGCATCGGCGATAACGCGTCACGCAGCAACGAAACTCCTTGTTCAGCGGGCAATGCATATTGTTCCAACGTTGTGCGGAAGCGGGTTTCCCGCGACTCGCGAAAATAGGCTTTATCCTTGTCGTGCAGACACGCAAAAAGATCCGGCAGAATGATTCTTAATACAATTCGGTTCAAGGTTTGCTCGCACCAGAACTTTACGAATAGCGCCAATCCTTCGCCTGCAGGTCCGCCAAACAGGCTTGGCCGCTCCGAATAGGCACTTTCGAGGTACTTTGCAATCTCCCAGCTATCGGAGACGGTTGTATCGCCGTCGACGAGTACCGGCACAGCTTTTTGTCCCGAAAAGGCGATGACTTCTTTTTCCACGAAACGCCACGGAACAGTCTCGGCTGCGAGACTCTTGTGCTCCAGTGCCATCTTGATGCGCCAACAGTTAGGGCTGAAGCGTAAATCGTCTTCCGCGCCGGCAAGATCATAAAGTTTCATAAGACGCCTTTCTTACAACTGAAGTCAGTGCCCAGGTCCATAAACTTTAGTACAGAAGTTGCTATGTAGCTTTTGGCTAGCTTTTCGGCCAGGCACGGATTTCCGAATCCTGCCTGATCTTTTTCGGATTGTATATTTCCGTGTGAGTGAAACTCGGAACCTTTCGCCGCGGCTTGGCTTTTGGCCAGCTGCGAGCGTGGCCGATGGGAACGATCCAAAGAAGACGCAGCGGTTCGGGCACGCGAAAGAGTTGTCTTAGCTCCGGCTGCACTTCGTCCCGCACTGAGACCCATACGCTTCCAAGATTCATACTCGCCGCCGCGAGCATCATCTGCTGCACGGCGTTAGCGATACTTGCCTGAAAAAGTTTCTCCCGATCTCCCGGTTGGCGAGTCGTCAGGTAGACCTGTCTGGTCCTGTCGTCACCGCAGACTAGAACCAATACAGTGACATCGCCAACGTAGTCCTTTTTGAGACCCTTGTAATTGACTGGATCTTCACGTTTTCTCCGCCGCCACTCGTCGTCATAGATTTCTCGGACACGTTTCATTTTATTACGGTCGCGCGTCACGACGAATTCCCAGGGTTGGGTATTCGCTCCGGACGGCGCCCATCGCGCCGCTTCTAGAATAGTACCGAGTTGTTTTTCGCTAACCTTACCGCCCTTGTATACTCTCACGCTTCGCCGGGTTCGGATTATTTGCATCAAGTCATCAGTATTCATGTTTTCCTTTCGCCGGCATGTCGCTTTTTGGCCTTAGCGAAGTGTCTATCAACTCTTAGCTCTCGACTTTTCAACGCCTGCGGATGTCTGGCAAATGAGTTCACTTGACTAACTACTATTAAAAATATAAGTAGTCAACATGCGTGTCGCCGGTAGGCCCATTTTACCTTTGCCTCTGTACTTTAAAGTGATGATGGCGATCCAGGAAAATATCCTTTCGGGCACATGGAGTCCTGGTTCTCAGATTCCCGGCGAGATGGAGCTGAGCCAGCGGTTGGGTGTCAGCGTCATCACGATCCGCCAAGCCTTAGGGAAACTGACCAAAGAGGGTTACGTGAGGCGCGAAAGAGCCAGGGGGACCTTCGTGAGTTGGAGCGGTCCGTCGAGACAATCAGTCAATCTGGAAGTCGAAGCTCATGACCTGCTTACCGTCAATCGCGACAGCACAAGCTTTAAGTTAATCGCAGTGGAGCCGGTCGAGCCTCCGAAGGAAATCCAGCAGCAGCTCCGGTTAGAAACAAACGAAAAAGTGACACGGATAACTCGTGTCCGATTGTCTCAAGGTGTACCGCTCGCCTATGTAATCTCACATGTTCCCTCCCGAATCGGGCTCAAGATCCGGCAAAAGGAGCTCGCGCGGTCGCCGCTCAACAATATTATCGAAAAATTATCGGACTTTAAAATTACCGAAGTTAGACACGCTGTTAGCGCCAGACTGTCGGATGATGAAGTATCTGCTCACTTAGGGATACCGGCCGGGTCCCCGGTACTTTTCGTCACACGAGATTATCTTCACAAGAAAGAGACAGTCTTAAAGTCTGAAGGCTTTTACCGCAGCGATCTCTTCAGGTACGAGCTTACCCTAAAGCGCAAAAAGGTTAGTCAACCCAGCGGAGGATAGCATGTTAAATATCGACGAACTTCACGAGCTGGCCGCCAACCGGAGAAGTATCCGTGGATACGATAAAACAAAAGATATCTCCGATGAGGTGGTGCGAAAGATTCTCGATTGCGCCCGCTGGGCCCCGTCGGGAGGCAATGGCCAGCCCTGGGAATTCATCATTATCCGAGACGAAAAGGCGCGAAATCATATTGCAGATCTTTTTCTCAAACAGCAAGAACACAAAAGCGAGATGGAGATAGCGGTGCGGGGGAACGCCAAAATGACCGGCGACGGCTTCAGGTACGCGCCGGTTCACATCATTGTCCTAGGCGATCCGAGAGTGAAGGAGACCTATCCTGTTAGAACGATGCTGGACAAAGCCGACTCTCATTTCTTCACCGGCCTGGCGAGCGCCACATTATTAATTCACCTCGCTGCTACCTCGCTCGGGTTAGCAACTCAGTATGTGAGCGATGCCAGCTCGCCCTACATGGAAACCATGCTGAAGGTTCTTCTGGGCGTGCCCGAGCCGTTAAGAGTTTACCACCTCATTCCTCTGGGCTACGCGAGCAAACCAATTCTCGCCCGGCCGAGGCGAGAGGTGGATGAGATGACTCACTATGAACGATACGACATGAAAAAGTACAGAGACGATCGGGAGTTTCAAAAGTTCGTCATGACTGCAAGCCGCAGAGGATATTACGGAAAAAAGAACTGGGTGGAAGACGACGTGAATCAACCAAAAGATCCTGCATCACTTAAATGAGGAGGCCAGACGCGAGAGAGATGACGATAATCGGCACGTGGCGGCGCGAAGGTCCGGACCTCGATATTAGAAATTGGCTCAATCGAAAATAAAAGCGGAGGAAAAATGGCACGGCAACTAAACGCTGGCGATCTTTTTCCTGAATACACGGTCCGAACCGTGGATGGCCGGACGCTTCATTTCCCGCAGGATCTGTCCGGAGAGTACTCGGTACTTATTTTTTATCGCGGCGGCTGGTGACCATACTGCAATCGGCAGTTGGCCGACTTCCAATCACACATCGAGGAGTTCAAGAAAGAGAACGTCGATATCGTAGCCCTTTCTGTCGATCCACTAGATAAGGCCAGAGAGACCGTCGAAGATTTCATACTGGACGCGGATAAAAAAGTAGTCGACGCCTCTTACAGCATCGGTCCCATCGGCCGCATCGTTGCCGGCGACGCGCTGAGTCACATCCAGTTTTTCAAAAAACGAAAGGCACAGCAGAGCTGAGGATCATATCAATTTCTGCAGCTAGAAAAGATTCCACCAAAGATCACTTTTGGTGGAGGCGGCTATATTTCGTCAGATAGAACGAGTTACATGGTTTGACCCAGTAAAGGACTTCGCTGCCATTGCTTTCTAGTAAGCAAACAAGATTGCGTTGTCACAGCAAAGAGGTAAGGAACGGGAGAACACTCTATGGCGAGATTACTCGTAAAAGGAATTGTGTTCGATCTGTATGGGACGGTGGTTGATGTCGGAGCAGTAGCCGCGGTGTGCAAGGAGGTGGCTCCCGACCCGGTTGCCTTCAATACCCACTGGCGAGCTAAGCAGCTCGAATATACGTTCCTTCGATCTTTGATGGGCAGATACCGGGATTTCTGGAAGGTGACGGAGGAGGCGTTAGACTTCACAATCCAACGCTTTGCAATCCAGGTCACGTCCAAACAGCGCCGGCATCTGATGGATGCATGGCTCCATCCGACACCGTACCCCGAGGTTGCGGCTGCGTTGCCGCGGCTGAAGGAGAAGTACCTACTGGCTATATTATCTAATGGAAGCGCGAAAATGCTCCTAACCGGCCTGGATCGAAGTGGGATTAAACAAAACTTCCGGTGGATTATGAGCGCGGATAGCGTAAAGCTTTATAAGCCATCACCGAAAGTCTACCAGCTTGCACTGAAGCACATGCAGCTTAAAAAGGGGGAGATTCTATTTGTCTCATCGAATTCATTTGACGTTTCAGGAGCTAAGAACTTTGGCTTCAAGGTCTGTTGGATTAGCCGGTCAGGTGTTCTATTGGA
>DASQUN010000670.1:0-7240 GCA_035641275.1 Candidatus Udaeobacter sp.
TATGCAATACCGTGATCGTTTGTTCCTTTCTTCTGGAATGCCTCGGACAGTTCTTCGCGCGTTTTCTGGAAAACCGCCCAGGGTCGGGGGATACCTCTCGATTTTTCCGGGTTGTATATGTATTCGCCGCTCTCGGTGCGAATGATGTCACCCTTGAATTCCAGCGCCATCAATTGCTCCTCGGTCAAACCCGCACGATTAAACGATGGTTGCGCGGTGGCAATGTGCCAAACAGCCAGAAACAATCCGAGTAGAAGGAGCGAAATGATCGAGGAAGCGCGTCCAGATGCTATTGCCAAAAAGCCTTTGCCGGATTCGGCCATACCTTTCCTTTCCTTATAGGTTGCTTACCGAGAAACTGCGCGCGTATGCATCCGGTCTTGTCGGATCGAAAACTTTCCCTCCCATCAAAGTGTGCTTCGTGTAGGTTTGTCCGTGCGTTTTGTACCCGAGCTCCTTGGAGATCTTGTCGCACTCCGCGGCAAGATAGACTTGCTCAGCCACTTTCTTGTAATCAAAATCGCTTTCCACGTGCTTCCAGCGTTTCATTTGAGTCAAAATCCACACCGCCATGGAATGCCACGGGAAAGGATCGAAATCGATACGATCGGGAACATTCTTGATATTACCCAGGCCATCCGCAAACTTTCCCGTCAGAACCTGTTCCAGGACTGTGACCGGTTGATTGAGATAGTTTCGCGGAGCGATCGCTTTTGCGATTTCCTTGCGATTTTCCGGCTTGGAGGCAAAGTGAGTCGCATCGACAATGGACTTGAATAGAGCCAGAAACGTATTGGGGTAGGTCTTGGCGAATTCCTGCGAGATCGCGAAGGCGCAGCATGGATGGCCCGGCCATATGTCCTTGGATAACATGAAGATGAAGCCAGCATCCTCGTACACGGCCCGCTGATTAAAGGGATCCGGTGCAAGATAACCGTCAACGTTATCTGCTTTTAGATTGGCCACCATTTCCGGAGGCGGGACGACCCGGATTTGCACGTCTTTATCGGGATGGAGCCCCCCTTCGGCGAGGTAGTAGCGCAGCAGATAATTGTGCATAGAGTAGGTGAAGGGCACGCAAAAGCGAAAGCCTTTCATATCTTTGGCGGTCTTCACCCCTTTATGTTTGTTGTGCAGCGTGATGGCTTGTCCATTGATGTTCTCGACCGCCGGCATGAAGTAAGGAACACTTTGCGAGCCCGCTCCCAAAGTGATCGCTAACGGCATCGGGCTAAGCATGTGTGCCGCATCCACTTCCTTGTTGATCGCCCAGTCCCGTATCATGGCCCAGCCGGAGGACCGACGGACGGTTGCGTTTAAGCCATGCTTCTTATAAAAGCCCATGGGCTCGGCCATAATGATGGGGGTCGCGCAAGTAATTGGAATGAAACCTATCGTCAAGTCTTTTTTTTCCAGCCCCTTTACTTTTTCTTGGGCCATCGCCTTGGCCGCTTCGAGAGGAAAGACCGAGTTGAGAATCGCGTACGCACCGGCCGCGCCTACGTAGCGGATGAATGCTCTTCTCTTGACCTCAGAGCCAAAGATCGCGTGCGCGACCGCTTTCTCGACCGCTCGATCGATTAACGACTCAGTACCGGTTGCGCGTTCTTGAAAATCTGTGTTGGAGGGCGCTTCCGTTGTGCTGCGCGTAGTCGAATTTTGTGCTTCGATAGGATCGTTCTCATTCATTGCACACCTCTTCACTGGGACACAGAGCAACGGCTATGCCATCAAGTCTGTTGAAATAACCAGACCCGCTAAATCAAGTGCTTGCGGCGAATCGGTGAAGGGATTGAATCATGATCAATCATGACGTCGCCCATTCGTTGGGCACGTTGCCCAGCAATTAAGCAATCGCCGCGATCGGACGCTGTGAAGCTAGTGTGGTGTTTCTTAAATTGGTTGAATAATTCGAACGTCATTCCGGCCAAACTGGCGATAGCTAGCGCGAGGCGGAATCCAGGAATCTCAAAGACTTCTGGATGCCCGCCCTTCGGCTAAGCTGCTCAGGACATGCTTGCGGGGGTATGACGGCGAAGAGGCGAATGACTTATTTAACGAACTTCAATTCCAAGACACTTAACTCGCGCTATTTATTGTGAAGCCTTGGTCTCGAACAGTGAGCCCCCGTCGATTAACACAGTGTCGGGGCTTTACGTTATCTATGAATAGTACGGGTTAGTGATATAAAAGGTGGATAGAAGCGACCGACTCTCAACGAGTCAGGCACAGCCATCACATGAAAATTCGAAACCGACACTCGATACTCAATTTTAACCGCCGGTCACGGATGGACGTCCTGTGTAAACCAATCCAGCGGCACTTCGCGGCCGAGGCCCTTAGCCACCGCCGCCGCATATACCTTGGCGCCCACCGCAGCGAACTGCGCGCCCAAACCGATATTGTTGACGAAGCCTGTTATCTGTTCGTCAGTCTCGCGTCCTTTGATCCTGCCACAGAGAAGATCCGGCAAAGTCGGCAGCGACTTCCAATCGATGCCGCGATCGCTGGGATGGTCGCGCAGTTTGAAATTATCGCGCTCGAAATGGGCTAAGGCGGAAGACGTCACATTGTTCTCGGTGGCGTGCGTATGGAGCACCAGTGGGTTGCAGCTCAAAAGCGCCTCGTCGTCGAACTCGTCCCGCTGCATAGCGCTGATGTGCACGCCTTCTCTTAAAGCCCGTTTGCCGAGAAACGGTTTCCGCGAGTTAGTGGACGTGATGATGATGTCGACGTCCTTAACCGCTTCTTCGTAAGAGCTCACCGGTGCGATCTCGACCCCAACCTGTTCGCTGGTTTCCTTGGCGAACTTTTCTCGGTTGGCTTTGGTTGGGCTGAAAACTCTGATCTTTTTTATTTCGCGCGCTTCGCACACCGCCATGACTTGAGTTCCCGCCTGCCAACCCGAGCCGATCAAACCGACAGAGTCGGCATTTCGTCGCGCCAGGTATTTGGTTGAAACACCATTGGCGCCACCGACCCGAAAACGCTGCAATACACCATCGTTCATGATCGCCAACAGCTCGCCGTTGGCGGTACTGAACAAGAGCACAATGCCCATCCAGCGATTGCCCGGCAACATGGGCAGCTTCTCACGCCGAATACCGCCGCCGAAATCACGCCAGGCGACGATATCGGACGAAAAACGCAGCGCCGCCGTGCCGAAATGGGGAGAGGCACCGCTCATGCTCTTTAGATAATGAGCCATCGGTCCCTCGGCGCTCGCAGCCGCAGCGGTGGGCGAGTGTACGTCGGAGCGCGGCGCCGCGACGGCAACACCCTGGCCCATTTCTTTGTAAAGGAGCTCCAGAGCCTCCATGGTCTCTTTCATGGTTATGACTTTTTCGACGTCGTCGTTGTTTAGAAATAGCGGCATAGAAAGCCCTCGTGATCGTGCTCTTGATTCGTGATCGTTCCGCAGGACTTTCCTTCAATACGAACACGATCCACGATCACGAACACGTTTGTTCGGACTAATCCCGAATATCCTGCAAGAGCCAATCTGTTGGAATCTCCCTTCCCAAGCCTTTCGCCTTAGCCGCCTCGTAGACCTTGCCTGCCACGGCAAAGAACTGCGCGCCTTGAATGTTACCCCGCTCCGAATAGGTAATCTGCGCAGGCGAAGTTCGACCCTTCTTCTTCCCGCTCAGCAGTTCTCCCAGGAACACCACGCGATCTTCCGCAATTACGCCATGTCCCCTATTACCGGCTTTTTTCATCTCAAAGCCGGCGTTCTCCTGCGGTCTGGCAGCGTAGGTAATGTGCTCGTCAGCAAGTGCGAGTTCTGGCAGACCCCAAGGCGCCGGCGCGTTTCCGAGACGCAGCGATACATCGATTTTCTTGACCGTATCTGCATCCGGTTTGCCGCCGATACAAGTGACGTGCGTCCCCTCTTCCAACCATTGGCCAAAAATGACTGGTAACGCCGAATCGGTGCAGCCGGCGACAATATGCGCGCCTTTATAGACGTCTCTGAGTGTCTCCATCGGAACCGTTTCGATGCCGAATCGCTCGCCCATCTCCTTGGCGTACTCCACTCGATGTGCTTTCGTTGGACTGTAAACCTGGATCCTTTTAATATTGCGTGCCAGACGAAACGATTCGATGTGAGTCCGCGCCATGCCACCGGACCCGATCATACCCACGACTGTTGCATCCTCCCGCGCCAAGTATTTCGCGCCAATGCCGGAATCGGCTCCGACGCGCATGTGCTGTAAATACCCGTCATTGATCAGCGCCACGGGTTCGCCATTCTCGATATTGATTAAGAGGATGAGCCCGCAAAACTTTCCGGGCCGGACGCAATATTTCTCTTGCGTCCGTGCGCCTTCGTACTCCTGCTCATAGATCACGTCCGACTTCATTCGGATGGCAAAGTATCCGGAGGTCGATCCGCCCTCCATAGTTCCCCATTGGTAGATCTTTTTAGGGTCCTTCGTTGGAATCTGAATATCGATGCGCGGGCGGCAAACCGCTTCCTGTCTTGTCAGCTCGGTATAAGCCTGCTCGAGCGCCTGCATGGTGATTTCCATGGTGAGGACGCTTTGAACGTCCTCGTTATTGAGAATTAGCGTCATGGGCGATTTCTCCCTGCATTTCTTGGCGCCCTTTGCGACTTTGCGCGAAACGGCATGTATCCGGTTCATCCTTTTGCTCGCGCCAAGACGCCAAGAACGCAAAGGTTTAAATCACGCATCGTTCATGGCACGGCTACGGATTTTTCCCCCACAATTTCGCAAAGAAGCCTTCGTCGACCAGTTCCTGAACCAAACTGTTATCAAAAAACTGCTCCGGCTTCGCCTGCTTGGCTTTTGGATTGGTCCTGGCAATTTGATCGAGGGTGACCTGGAACGCCTGCGCTTTCACGAGCGGAATCTTCTCCATAAAATCATAGGCGTATTGAATGCTGCCGTCGAGCATTCCTTGATCCTTGATCTTTGTGTATTTTGCAAAGATTGCACGCGTTTCCTCTTTGCGTGTGTGCATGAACTGAATCGCTCGGGCATGGGCCCGAATAAAGGCCTTGGCTTGTGGTCTATGCTCTCTCACCCACTTTCTCGAAGTCGTGAGACCGATGTGCATGAAGGGAATCTCTTCTTTGGCGAGATTGGCTATCATTCGCATACCCGCTTGTTGAGCTACATAGACCATGGGTTGTGACATCGGTGCCGCGTATACCGTCTTTTTCGACAACGCCGCGGCGAGCTCCGGCATGCCGCCAATTTGGATGAAAGGGACGTCCTTGGACGCTTCGAGGCCGTATTTCGATAGCAGCATCCGCATGCCAAAATCCGTGGAGGCGCCAAAGCGGGTGACTCCAACGACCTTGCCCTTAAGGTCGGTAACGGTTTTGATTTCCGGCGCTGCCATAACGTAGAAAGCAACCACATTGGTGATCGCCCCCATCGCGACCAAGTCGCCGCCCTGTAGCCCCACATCGACTATGACCTGGCTATTGGCGCCGGAGATCACGATGTCGCCGGCGAGCGTTGCTCGCGCCACCGTCGGAGAGCTCGCGATATACACGAGCTCCATATCCAAACCCTCTTGTTTAAGAAAACCCGCATCGTTCATCACCCAAAAGGGCGAATTCAACGCGCTGACCGCGGACCAGGCAATGACAAATTTTTCGCCGTGAGCAATAGCGGGAAGAAACAATAGGATGCTGCTGAGAACGATCAGCCTCCAGAACACTTTTATGTGAACGGTAGCAGGCATAATTAAACGAGCACAAAGATAATTAGCCGAGTTCGTCATATCCACTCCGCTTCCTGGATGCATTGGACGAGGTTAATGGGATTGCCCATTTGAGGATCACACGATCCTCTACAGACAGCCTCCACGGCTGTCAAGGGAACCATAGGCGGCTCGTAGGGCTCGCCCCCGTGCCTGCCCTGTTCCGGGCGATCACAGCGGTCGCCCCCTGCATTGACACGTATCGAAATAAAATCGACCGGCTACGAACGGTTGAAAAACTTTCGGTTGCAATTACTACTACCGTTAACCTATGATCCGCGCGTTACTAAAACCAAACTTGCTATGAGCATTCGAGGCAAAGCCGCAATCGTCGGCATTGGTGAAACGCCTGTCGATCGGCTCGGGTCCAAACCCGGTGAAACGAAAAAATCGAGCGCCGAATATCTATGTTGGGCCCTGCATCTGGCTCTCGAAGATGCCGGTCTCTGTCTCAGGGATTTCAACGGTCAAGGTCTAGGCGTAACTATCCCTACTGCCTACCCTCAGCCCTTTTGGCCGGAAGAGGTGGCCGAGATTGTTGGAATCACACCGGGGATGCTTTTTTCGGGCGGCACGGGTGGCGCCGGATCGGTTTCGCTCTTGGGTCAGATGAGCAGTGCGATCGATTCTGGCATGATCGATGTCGCACTGTGTATCGGCGCTGCCGCTCCTTTCTCGGAACGCCACGGCGGCGGAATACAACCGGGTGACATGCGCGACTTTGAAATTCCCTTCGGAACCATGGGTCCCAATAGCAAGATCGCCATGGTCATGCGCCGCCATATGCACCAGTACGGGACGACACTGGATCATCTCGGCAAGATCGCCGTGGCTGGCCGCTATCACGCGAGCTTGAATCCGGTCGCTTATCTTTGGAAGCCGATAACGATTGAGGACTACAAAGAATCGCGGCTCATTGCCGATCCGGTCCGGCTGCTCGACTGCGTGCTGCCCGCGAATGGCGGCAAAGCCTACATCTTGGCGTCCGCCGAACGAGCAAAGAGTTTGCTCAAGCCGCCCGTGTACATCCTCGGTTTCGGCGAGCGGAGTAATCCATCTTATGGCCCGAGAGCCGGTTCTGATGCTCTGATCATGGGGATCTCGGACGCGGGTAAAGTGGCCATGGAAATGGCCGGCGTGCAGCACAGTGACATCGATTTCTTGGAGCTTTACGACGATTACATCATTGTCGTTTATTTACAGATCGAAGATCTCGGGTTTTGCGCCAAAGGCGACCTCGGTTTTTTCGAAAGAACGGATTTCACGATTAACGGACAGCGGCCCATTCAAACCGGCGGTGGCATGATCAATTGCGGGCAGCCTTCCACGGCCGGCGGCACCCTGCACATTTTAGAAGCCGTGCGCCAGTTGCGCGGGGAAGGTGGAGACCGGCAGGTCTCTCATGCGAGAATTGGACTCGTTACCGGATTGGGAGTCCTTCCATATGGAAAGAACCTCGGCTGCTGCGCCGTCGCCGTCTTGGGAAAAGAAGTTTGATCGTTTA
>DASQUN010000671.1:0-3830 GCA_035641275.1 Candidatus Udaeobacter sp.
GTGCGAAAGCTCGTCCATTGCGGCCAGATCAAAAGTCAGCGGATCAAAGTGATTGTGTCCCCGTTGAATGTTGTCCGAGGCGTCGCTTCGACCTGCAGGGTTGTCGCGGTGGAGGAATGACGATGAAAATGATCGATTTGACAATGCCGATTTGGGAAGGCGCAGGGTACGGAGAAATTTTGCCCTTTACAAACTCTTCCGTGAGGCTTTGGGAGTACATGTATTATGACAAGCACGGCCTCAGGATGACACGCATGAAACTCGACGGCGAAACCGGCAGTCCCTTCATGGTGCCGCATCAGCGCATGCCCTTTGACCCCACGCCTTTGCAACCGGACCCCAAGTTTTCATGGACGCTCGACCAGATCCCGCTCGATCGACTGATTCTCAGAGACACGGTGATCCTGGATATCAGAGCACCGGAACAGCACGAGATTACCGTTGACGAGATGGACAAGGCGATCAAGGGCGCCGATTTCCGAAAAGGAGACGAGGTGCTCATTCGCACCGGCTGGGGCACGCGCGAGCGAGCCTACGAGCTCGGGCTCGACTATTACAAGAGAACTCCAAGTATCCATTTTGACGCCGCCGCGCTCTTGGCGAAGAAAATGGACGAGATGGGGAGTGGAATTTTTATGACCGATTGCGGCTTGGTCAATCCGCCCAGAGTCCAAGGCAACAACTGGTTTCGCGGTGAAAGTCCGATGATTCCCCACCCCAAGCCCTGGCCTTCCGCCGAAGCACGGGAACGCGTGCTCGATCTGGGCGCTCACCGGCATGGCAGCCCGCATCCGAGCAGCTATGGCGCATTGATCAGAAAATCCATCGCAGGTTGCAAGTGCCTGATCGATTGCGACAAAATCTCGAAGCCGCGGGTGAAGATGATTATCCTTCCGCTCTTGATTAAACAAGGGGGCGCGTCGCCTTGCCGTTTCATCGCCGTCGAAGAATGAAATTGTAGGATTTGAGGGGTTCAGGGTCTTGCATAGATGAATAGAGTTGCGATTCAGATAGAAAGGCTGCTAGATTCGCGCCGTGGCTCGACCGGTTCGGATTGAATACCTGGAGCGCTTTATCACGTGATTTGCCGTGGCAACAACCGCCAGGGGGTATTTCGCGATGACCACGACCGAAAGGGCTATCTGGAGAAGCTATCTTTTTACTGTGAACAGAAAGAAGTTGACCTCCTGGCGTACTGCCTCTTAAGCAACCACGTCCATCTTTTGTTGGAGACACCCAAGGGAAATCTCTCCAAGATGATGCAGGCGTTTCAGACGAGCTACACGTTGTACCTGAATCGGCGCGCCGATCTTGACCGCTCCGGCTATGCCAGTTGATAGCTCCGAGACATAACGCTCGAAATCCCGTTTTGTTTAGCACATCTCTGGCGAGTTTAAGGAACAACTGTCCGGCCTCGGTAGCAGGAGCGGTCGTTTCGAGCGGTCAAAAAGTTTAACGCCAAGCTCTTTTTCCAGTACGGCGATTTGCGTGCTGACTGCTGATTACGATTTTTTCAGTTTATGTGCGGCTTGGCTGAAGCCTTTCTCTCGACAGATTTCCAGGAAATACGCCAGCGTGGCAGTAGAAAACTACATCGATTAAATCGATAGGAACATCAAGATAACGCGGATTGACAGATACTACCTGTTTCGATAAGCAACGCACTATGGTGACCGCGGGCGAATCAAAACTCACACTGTAAGTTGAGCAGATTCGGCCCGCGAAATTTTGTATGAACACAATATCCCGTTTAGAACGGGGCGCTTGAGCCGTCAGGAAACTCTTCACCCATCGCCTGGTGACTATGCCGCCTGGCAAGCCGACCTTCTGAGAGACACTTCATCGAATTTTCCAGACACTGCAGAAAAAGTAAGAGGGAGATCAGCCGCCAATTAATCTATCACGGACGCAAAGGAGGAGAATTTATGAGTCGAATACGTCACATTGCCATTGTTACTTCGAACCAGGAAAAGCTAGGAAACTTTTACAAAACCGCCTTCGGGATGAAGGAGGTAAAGGGTATTGGGTCAGCGCTTTACCTGTCTGACGGGTATATGAACCTCGCTATCATCAAGAAGACGCCGCAATTGAAGGTGGACGAGGGGCTCTACCACTTCGGTTTCGAAGTAGATGATGTCGAGCCACTTAAAGACGTCTTTAAACAGTTGGGAGCGTCAAGCGAAGTACAACCTAGACCAAAAAATCGTGACGCTGAATTCAGGGTTCACGATCCAGATGGAAACGCTATCGATCTTGTATGCTCCAGGAAGTGGCCTGTATAGAACGGTCGAGCTGGATTATCGAGGAGTGGGCAATTGGCCTGATTGTGGGGAGTGACACCCACTAAACAGCCGATTAGAGGAGTTCCGTATGTTCGGATATCGCGCGAGAATAGGATACATTTCGCCATCCGTGATCGAGCTCAATGGTTATGATTTCTACCGAATCGTCCCGAAAGGAGTAGGACTCATCGCGGTCGCCTGCATGGTCGAGGGTTGGAAAGAAGATGCATACAAACAGGCGCTGTCGCAAGTTGAGTCATGTGCCCGAGAACTCGGCAGGCGATCTTGCGATTTCGTTATCCATGGCGGCGCGCCGCTGGTGTTGAGCCAAGGCAAAGGATTCGAGACCAAGCTCTTGAGCCAGCTTGAGGGGATTATTGGTGCTCCCTGCACAACGAGCATCGTCGCAGCGATGGACGCGTTTCGCGATCTTTCGGTATCCAGATTGGCTGTTGTCGATCCATATCCGCCCGATCTCAATGCTAAAATGATCGCGTATCTGAAGGACTGGGGATTCGAAGTCGCTTCACTCGTGAGCCTTGCGACGTCATTTACCGAATCCAGCATTGCCTCGATCGGCGATATTTACCGCGCAGCAAAACGGGCGATCAAAGAAGCGTCCAACCCCGAAGCAGTGTTTATACCGTGCGCAAACTTCCCCGTGGTCGATGTTATCGAAGAGATCGAAACCGACTTCGGTTTGCCGGTGGTCGCAAATATCACCTCCCAACTCTATGTGGCGTTCAAGGCTATCGGAATGCGCGAAAAGATAACCGGCTACGGAAGATTGATGCGGGGCTGGTAACTGAGATCATAAGCGGAAAGGAGCCGCTATGGCAAAGATCAGGTCGGTTGTCGTCGAAGGCAGCCACGACACTGGATACAAAAGAGTCCAAGTGTTGTACGGTACAAACTATTTCCTGCAAATCGTCGATAGCGATGGACGAATTAGTTTTCTTTTAGGGGCGCACCACACAGGATTCAAAGCGGATGCCTCTGAGCCTCAAGGGCAATTGCAGAAGCTTATCGCCGAAATTCAGCAGCGCCATCCCGAAAGCTCATTCGAGCAGGAGGAGAGGTAGGACCATGTTCGGCTGGCGCGCGCGAATAGGTTATCTCTGTCCCTCGGTCTTTGAGATGATCGCGTATGATTTTTACCGCATCGTGCTGCCGGACGTGGGGTTGATCGGCGTCACCTGTATGATCGAGGGCTGGCACAACGACGCCTACCGAAAAGGTTTGGAGCGGATAGAAGCATGCGCAAACGAGTTGGGCCGACGCAAATGCGATTTTATCATCCATGCCGGGGTGCCGCTGGTTGTCAGTCGGGCATCGGTTGCGAGGGTGAGGTTATAGAAAAGATCGAGACTTTAACGGGCGTGCCCGCAACCACTAGTATCGTGGCGGGGATGCAGGCGCTCAACGCTCTTTCAGTGCGCCGGCTCGGAATAGTGAACCCTTATCCAGCTGAATTGAACAAAGCCGTAGTCGGGTTCTTAAACGGCACGGTTTCGAAGTAGCTTCAATCGTCAGCCTTGGGGCCGATTT
>DASQUN010000672.1:0-3463 GCA_035641275.1 Candidatus Udaeobacter sp.
CCAGTTCGCCAAAGCTCCTACTTTTTTTCTTTTGTTGCTCGAGAACCTTCTTGAATTGTTCCGTAGTGAGGAGACTCTGTTCGAGAGACATCGCGCCGATTGGCGTTGTGATCTCTTTTTGGTATTCCAGCGCATCGAGTAGTTGCTGGGAAGTAATGCGGCCTTTTTCCAGCAAATACTGTCCGAAAAATCTTGTGTTCATAGTTGGACTCCTGCGCCCTGGCAGACGTTTCTTAGCGTGTTTAACATCCCATCTTTTTGGACCGGCTTTTGCAAAAAACTCTTAGCGCCTTTTTTCAAGCAATCCCGGACGGTCTCCTCGGTGCCGGCTGAGCTCAGCATCACCACACAAGCACCGGTGTCGGTCTCCAGCAGCTGCTGAAGGGTATCAATCCCGGTTACTTCAGGCATGACAATATCCAGTAGAACGAGCTGCGGCTTAAGCTGCTTGTATTTTTCAACGGCCTCTGGGCCACTGTTGGCGGTTCCCACGATCTCAAAACTGCTCCCTTTCAATTGGGCCGAAATCATGGCGAGCATGGCTCGAGAGTCGTCCACCGCCAAAACGCTTACCTTTTTACTGTCGCTCACGAGGGAATCCTCCTTGCTTTTAGGTCAGTTTCACACATCGATTACGGCATGCCAGCTGTCGTCAACCGGATTGCCTTGGTGCGCCGATCCCGCGTTGCTTCTGCGACTGGGCGCTCATTATCTCATGAGCGATTCGCGGCAGGCTGGCTACTTTATCCACCGCGCCTCGTTCGATGGCTTCTTTGGGCATGCCGAACACGACGCACGTGGATTCATCCTGAGCTATGGTAAACGCGCCGGCTTTCTTCAGTTCCAGCAGCCCTTCCGCGCCATCGCTACCCATACCAGTCAAGATCACGCCGATGGCATTAGGCCCCGCGCTTTGCGCCACCGAACGAAATAGCACATCGACACTCGGCCGGTGGCGTGACACCAACGGGCCGTCAATCACTCCGACCTCGTATCGGGCACCATCTCGCCGCACGATCGAATGACGATTGCCAGGGGTGATGAGTGCCCGCCCCGTAACAATGCGGTCCCCATTGGCTGCCTCTTTAACTTCGATTCCCGAGGTGCGGTTCAAACGCTGGGCAAAGGCTGCGGTGAAGCCTTCGGGCATATGTTGAACAACCACCATTCCAGGAGCATCGGATGGCATCGCCTCGAAAATAATGCGTAGCGCTTCGGTTCCACCCGTGGAGGCACCCACGGCGACGACCGTTTCGGTCGTCACGCCCACGGGACTTCTGGGGCGGGGCGGAAGCACGGCGTCCGCTGTCAGCCTCGGTGAAGAAGAAAATGCTCGGCCTGGCCGCCCGTTCGAGCGCGCCGCGGCTCGTATGGCATCGATCAAAATAACTGCTGATTCGTGGAGGAACTCTCGGACGGCTAAGCGCGGCTTGGTAACTACGTCGACGGCGCCTTCTTCAAGTGCCTGAAGGCCGATTGCTGTTCCAGGACCGGTAAGAGCGGAACAAATCACCACAGGAATAGGATCCTCCCGCACGATTTTCTGTAAAAACGTAAGCCCGTCCATCCGTGGCATTTCAAGATCGAGAACGATGACGTCGGGACGTTGCTGCTTAATTTTACCCATGGCGATAAACGGGTCCGCCGCAACCGCGACGCTGATGCCAGCCTCTTGGGACAAGACTGCGGTCATCACTTCGCGCACAACCGCGGAATCATCGACGATAAGTACGTGCAACGGTTGGCGATCCATTACAGACTCGGAATTGCGCTGGTTTCTCCAGCCTGACCGGATGCACGGTTTAGCGTGAAATGTTGCGCGGCGCCTTTGACATAGATCGTCGGCTTTACGTGTCGTATGCGATCGCTTACGCCGCTCAAACTCTCGGCGTGACCGACCAGCAGGAAGCCTGCTGGAGCAAGACAGTTAATCAGACGATGAACCACTCGCGCCCGCGATTCCGCATCGAAATAGATAAGAACGTTACGACAACAAATCAGGTCGAAGGGCTCCGTCAAGATATACTGATCATCGTTCAAGTTGAGATGCTGGAAGCGAATGATCGCTTGAATCTCCCGCCCAGCCTTCATGTGGGCTTGTTGTGAACCGGTGCCTTTGAGCATGAAACGCTTGAGATAGTTTTGGGGAATTTCTCTCGCTTTGGCGATGGGCCAAATGCCTCTTCGGGCTGATTTGAGTGCTCTGGATGACAGGTCGGTTGCAATAATCTCGATTTTCCATCCCAAGTCCTGTTGAAAATAGTCTAAGAGGATCATCGCCAGTGAATAGGGCTCTTCGCCGGTTGAACAGCCGGCGCTCCACACTCGTATGCACCGTGGCCGTGATCCGTTGCTGCCCTGGGACTGCCAATCCGGAAGAATCTGGTGTTTGAGAAACTCAAACTGCCCTGGTTCGCGAAAAAAATGGGTTTCGTTGGTAGAAACGCGGTCAAGTAGCTGTTCCAGTTCACTGCCATTTTGATTCTGTGTCACGTATTGATAGTAAGCTTGAAACGAATCCATGCCCAATTCTCGTATGCGACGGCTAAGCCGCGCTTCCAAAAAGGCTTTTTTGATCGGGCTAAGGCAAATGCCAGCCTTACTGTAGATCAGCTTTCGGTACAGACTAAACTCCCGGTCGGAGATCGCTTTCATAGATGCGTCAACACACGGTGAACGTGGCTCCTACCAGGGTTTAGAAGCGCGTAAATTCCTGATCTTCCGACGAGCCGATGGGACCGTTGACCTTCATCGCCCGTGCCTTCACGGACTCGGCGGATCTAAGATTCTCTGCCGGCCGGACATGCTGTATTGATTCTCGCGCTCTTGACGGCGCTACGGGCTTTCGTACTTCGTTCACTGCATTCACGCGGAACAGGGCCATCAGCCGTTGGAGGCTATCGGCCTGTGACGACATCTCTTCGGCGGTGCTGGAGAGTTCTTCGGCGGCGGACGCGTTTCGTTGCGTGACTTGGTCGACTTGAGTCATCGCGCGATTAACCTGAGCCACGCCGGCCGCCTGTTCTCTCGAAGCGGTAGCCACTTCCTGAACGAGCTCCGACGTTTTTCGAATTGCCGGGACCAGATCCTTTAAAAGCTCGCCGGAATGTTCGGCGACGCGTACACTGGTCGCGGTCAAAGAGCTTATTTCTTGGGCGGCAGTTTGACTCCGTTCCGCAAGCTTTCTAACTTCGCTAGCGACGACGGCAAAACCTTTGCCGTGTTCGCCGGCGCGGGCGGCCTCGATGGCCGCGTTGAGCGCGAGAAGATTGGTCTGGTAGGCGATCTCCTCGATGATAGATATTTTCTGGGCGATGGTGGTCATGGCATCGACGGATTCGGCGACAGCTTTACCCGATTCCTCCACGTCTCTGACGCCTTTGCCCGCCATCTGTTCCATCTGCCGGGAATTTTCGGCGTTTTGCGTGATCGAGGCATGCATTTGTTCCAGGCTAGAGCTGGT
>DASQUN010000673.1:0-15860 GCA_035641275.1 Candidatus Udaeobacter sp.
TGCTTTGCGTGCGACCTGAAGTGCCTTGCCCCCGGCTTCGATGAAAACTTGCATGCTGGCCAAAAACGGTGGATTGCCACCTTTCAGATAACGGCGGTTGACCTCGGCCAGATCAATGATCTGGTCCTGCGGGCCGACCAGGCCGATTCGGTGCTGATTCTTGCGTGCGAAAGTCACAAACCGCATGATTTTCCTCCGCGTGGGATCAATTACTTACGAAGCTCCGGAGCCGTGGAGCTGCCCAGCCCGTGTGACTAAATCACGGGCCGCGATCGTTTTGCTCAAGTTTTAAATAATCGCCGACCCGTTTGACTGGCGACCTTCTGGGCCTCCCCGGGGAAATAGAGTGGTGCAACGTCAATGGTCATGAGTCTTGGGATAGGACTTTTTCTGGGAGTGCTATAGGAGAGAAGGGTGATTGTCAAGCTGAGCGACGATGAAAATGGACATGCACATTTATTTCCATTTCGACGCAACCCACGCCGGTGAATTGAGCAGGTTTGCCTGGTGAAACCGGCGATGGTAGCCTTGGCTCATGAGGCGGAAGCGGGAAAGCCGCACAATGATGCGCGAGGGCGACCGGATCTTGATCAACAAAGGCATCTCCAAGAAGGTATTCATCGTGGCGCGCGTCGAGATTCCACACTCCAACGAGAGGGTTTTCGTTTCCAAATCGGGTGGCAAATACACCATTGGACTTAAAGTCTGGAGATCGGATTATGCCTGGAATGAAAAAAACCAAATGTGGGTTCCGAAGCGATAGTTGTGTTTCCCCCGAAAGTGGACCTCGGGGCAAGGCTTCCGGCCGCAGCCGATGGGTCTTTTGCCTCAATGGCCACCCTGCCAACCTCGTTCGCTGCTTATTCCAACGGTCCGGGCCGGACAGAACTTCTACGGTTCTACGTCCGCGGCCTCCAGCCTCGCCCTTCGGTTCAGCTTTCATCGTCAAGGATGATCGCAAATGATAATGAATATTCCTCGCAAACCGATTTGTTTGGAGAAGGGAAGCGTTCGGGCCACTCAGAGCGAGGACGCTTTCACTAGTTTATTCTCATGGACCGCGACTTAGCAGCCATTATCGCCGATGTCAAAAGCGGCAAAGCGCCGCAGCTGCGGCTTCTTTTTGGTGACGATCTCCGGGTCCAGGAAGTCAGCAGCGCCATAGTTGATTGTTTGGTTCCGGAAAGCGAACGAGGATTTAACCTGGAGCGCTTCGATGGCCGCACCGCCGGATGGGATCAAATCGAAGCAGCGCTCATGACGCCTCCGTTCTTCCCGGGCAAGAAGGTTGTGTGGGTAGAGGACGCTCCGTACTTGACCACTCGAGAACAGAAAGGCGAGCTCGGGGAGAAGGTTCTCGAATTTTGGCGCGAGGGAAAAAGGGACGAAGCAAGCAAGCTGCTGGCGGATTTACTCGTTATCGAGGGTTGGACTCAGGAACGATGGGAGGAGCTCCAGCCCGCATCATCCGGATCGCTGGTCGAGGTGCTCGGCATCGACGACGAGATGCGCGAAGAGGCCGAATCGCTTTTGGCCTACTGCAAGAGCAAAGGGATCGATTTAAGCCAGCGCCGCGGGTCCGAAGGACATCGGCTATTTGAATTGCTCGACAACGGTCTGCCTGAATGGGATTTCTTTCTCCTCACGGCCGTCCAGGTGGATCGGCGCACGCGACTCTATAAACGCTTGGAAGAGCTGCAAGCCGTGCTCTATCTCGGCTTGGAGCGCGATCGCGCCGGCAAGATAAGCCGGGAGATACTCTTGGACTTTATCAACCAGCGGATACGGCAAGCGGCAAAGCATTTGGAGCCGGAAGCGCGGGAAATGATCTTGTTGCGAAGCAGCGGAGAGCTGCGTACCCTTCAGCAGGAGCTGGAAAAGTTAATCCTTTTTGTCGGCGATCAGCCGTCCATCAGTGCACGGGTCGTAGATCTGATCTTTGCAGATCAAGCGGAGGGTTGGATTTTCGATCTGACTCGGGCGATGGCCGATCGCGATGCCGTGACGGCGCTCTCGCAGTTGGCTCGGCTCACGGCTCAGGGAGAACATCCGCTGAAGCTATTGGCTACGGTCGCCGCCGAAGCTCGCCGGCTTTTGTCGGCGCGGCAACTGATCGAAACGCAGCTGCGTCGAGTTTGGAAGCGGGGGATGACGTATCAGCAGTTTCAACAACAGGTCTTGGAGGGGGGCACGCCGCTGCTGACGCGCAACGCGTATGCGGACTACTTGTGCTTCCAGAGAGCGGATCATTTCGAGCTCGCCGAGCTTCGCGCGCACATGGCTCGCATACACGAAGCCGATTTCCGTTTGAAATCGAGTGGCGGCAATCCGCGTCTGGTGTTGGAGAGGCTGATCGTCGGAATGTGTTTGGGCGCCCGAACAGCGACGCTCTCCCGCGGCAGGCGCGCTGGAATATGAGACCCACAAGGACGGAGTTGGCGTTGGGTTTTTTTGTTCTGCTCGGGCTCACCACGTCCGCGCGAAGCGACATGGTGGTTCAAACCTGCTTTAGCCCGCAAGGTAAATGCTCAGTTCACATCCTGCGTGAAATCGAGCAAGCGAAAAACGAACTGTTGGTTGCCGTCTATGCGTTTACCAGCGATGACTTGGCGGCCGCCGTCGTGCAGGCGAGAAAGCGCGGGGTTTCGGTCCAAGTCGTCATCGACCGGGAATTTGACGCCGGCAATAAAAAGTCCAAAGGCAAATTCTTGGAGGCGCAAAAAATTCCCGTGCGCCGTCTTACCGGAACCAAGTCCGTGGCGTTAGACAAAGAAAATGGTCTGATGCACCAGAAGTTCGCGATTATCGATCGCAGGATGGTTTTTACGGGTTCCTACAACTGGACCCACTCTGCTGACAGATTGAACGATGAAAACCTGCTGCTCTTCCGCGATGCCGGACCGTTGGCGGAGGAGTATCGCAAGGTGTTTTTGCAGCTTTGGGAGAGAAAGCATTGAAGCCATTCTTGCCAGGCACGGCCATTGCCGTCCTAACCGCTTTTCTAACCGGTTTGTTTTCCCATCTCCTCTATCAGCGGTGGAGTTCGCCAGCGATCGACAATGAGAAAGCTACGGCGCAGGCTCTGACTCAGACTTCTCAAAACGCTGCCATCGGAACACAGAGCTATCGCGTGACTTTCGCGCCTTTTGCTTCTCCCTCGCCGACTCACGCAGAGCTGCCACTTCTGCAGGTGCGTGACGCCCAAAAGATCCGTGAGCTGGCAGGGAATCAAGTGCGCATTCGCGGCCGAGTCTTTCGCGTCGGCCATTCGACCAAGAGCAATACTTACTTTCTCAATTTCGGTCCCTCCCGCGAGGCTCTCACCGCCGTTATCTTTGCTTCGGCGGCGGAACTTTTTGACAAACAGAAGATTTCGCCTAAGAGTTTCGAGGGAAAAGAGGTTGAGATCCACGGAGAAGTCAAGGATCACCCCCAATACGGGCTGGAGATCATCGTTGAAAACCCCACACAAATCAAAGTGATAAACTAAAGCTATTGGCAATGAATGCCGGTGGAGTAAAATAGTTGGTCATGAGCGAGATAAAGAGGAAATGCATGATTTGCGCCAAGCCAGCGTTGACCCTTAACGGCGGCATTTGCCAGCCCTGTCAAGATCGTATTCGCAGAGAAGCGATGGGAGAGCAGGCGGGGGTGAGCGAGCGTGCCGATCGGGAATTGACGAAGCATGGCTTAAACCCGGTTAAGAAGTAGAAGACTAGTCTTTATTGCGGTTCGAACGGAGGTCTCGGCTTCCCGGACTCCGGCGCCTGCAGGCGTGACGGTTTTTGCTATTCAAAGGATCCAAAACATGGTATAAAGCACTCTTATTTGAGCCTGGCATGACGCGGTTGTAAGCTTCAGCGGGCATCAAGCTACAAGGAGGTCTATCAACCTGCGCCCTCGGTACTGTCTATTCGCTTCCGCGTTGGCCTTTGTCCTCTATTTTTTTTCCGTTTCCTCCGTTTGGTCTTTTTCCCCAGATGAGGATTTGACGGCGCGCGCCGCTGTTCTCATGGATGCGGCTACCGGAAAAATTCTCTATCAGAAAGATGCCGATCTTCGTCTGCCGCCGGCGAGTACGACAAAAGTCATTACCGCGATCCTCGCTTTGGAGAGCGGCCGAAAACTCAGCGATTCACTCACGGTGTCCAAATCCGCAACCCGGGTTCCGGCTTCCAAGCTCTACCTCCGCCCAGGTCAAAGTCTAACCATCGAAGATTTGCTGTACGGTATTCTACTCGCCTCAGCGAACGACGCGAGTATGGTGCTGGCCGAGGGTCTTAGCGGTTCGGTCGAGCGGTTTACAGAGTTAATGACCAAGCGGGCACATGAACTCGGCGCTACCAACAGCCATTTCACGAATCCGCACGGGCTAACGGCGCCGGACCACTACTCCACGGCGCGAGATCTGGCGGTCCTATTCCGCTACGCGATGAAGAATGCCACGTTTCGCCAGATCGTCCAGACCAAGATTAGCTCAGTGAATTCCGCCGCCGCAGTGCGAAGAAAACCCGTTGTCCGCCGCGTCTCGGTCCGAAATCATAATCGTTTGCTGTGGAATTTCGACGGTGCCATCGGCGGCAAGACCGGATACACGCACGCGGCGCAAAAGTGCTTTGTCGGAGCTGTCGTGCGCAATGGCGTGACATTGATCGTGTCGATCCTCGGCGCCCGGGATCAATGGGGGGACACCAAGAAGCTCCTCGAGTATGGCTTTGATCGGTACCTAACTTTGAAGGCAGGAACCGAGCCGTCACACAGGGCCAGGCCAACTGAGCAGGCGAGCGTTCGCCCGGCGGGCGTATCCGCTCTCCTGGGGACGCCGCAAGAAAGGCAAGAGTCGATAGCCGCGGATGGCTATGTGGTTCAAATTGGCTCTTTTCGGGAACGTGACCGTGCGGAGTCTCTAGCCAAACAATTTACCGAAAAAGGCTTCGAGGCTTTTGTTGAGACGGCGTCCGTCGATAAAGATCAGACGGCCTACCGAGTACGCGTCGGTCCCTACTCCGAGTTGCGGGAAGCCCAAGCGACGGCGCAACGAATTTTCGACAAAAGCGGGCAGCCGGCTCTGATCATGCCCGCCCAAGCTTCCGGTTCGTCGGGCGCACATCCAAATCCGTTTTAGTCTCGTCAAAATTTCTGTCGTTCAGATTTCGATAACCATTCCATCTTCCGCCATCGTCACCGCCAAGTCATGCCGACGGGCCAGCATCGCTTCGCCGAGATGCGTCAGGACGAGCTTTTTGCATTCGAGGCGGGAAAGATTTTCCTGAAGGGTAAGATAGTCGACGTGATTGGCTGCCTCTCGGTCGTAGAAGGAGCACTCGCAGAGAAAGAGATCCACGTCGCGCGCGTGGGTGACGAAGACTTCGGTCCAAGCCGAATCGCCCGAAAAAAGAATCCGTTTTTCATCGCAGGTGACCTTTAGACCGAGGGATATTTCGTGCACCTGATGGGGCACACGGAAGGGGAATACGTGAATGCCCTGGATCATCGTGGGCTCGTCCGGATGGAATACGTGAAATTGGGTGGGCGGAAGGTCCTTCGGATTCGCACCGCCGCCATACATGAGTTGGAAGAGTCCACGAATCTTTTCTTCGGCGCCGAGCGGACCTGCAATATGCAGCGCGCGATCGCGCGGTTTTTGGTACAGATATTCCAAAAAGAAGAATGGGATGCCGCCGAAATGATCCCCGTGAAGATGACTCAAAAGGATAGCCTCCAGCCGTCGCGGGTCTAAGCCGGCGCGTTTCATGGCCAGCAAGGTCGTTGGCCCGCAGTCTAGCAGGACTAGGCGCGCGCCAGTCTCGATTAAATAGCCGCTTTGATTACGGCCGCCGCTGCCGAAGGCGTCGCCGCAGCCAAGTACATAGAGTTTCACCGTACGCTCCAGGGCGATACGGCATTAGCTTAACACTACGGGGATACCCGTCTGCAACCGTCGTTTTCAAAGTTTCGCGTGAGAAGATGGTCCCCGATTTCCGGTCGAACCCGTGCGCTTCTAGGATCATTCCTGTCTCGAAAGATCGCGCATAACACTCCGGAAACGTGATTGCATTTCATTCTCTCTCTGAATAGAGTGATGGATGTGGGGATTTCCAAACGTCCTTTCTTTGCTTCCTATACCACCAGCTTATGGGTCCGTTTCTTGCGCTTTAGCCTGCTGTCGCACAAGAAATTGGAAGGTGATTTGGAAAAGTTGGATCTTACCCCGCCGCAATTTTACGTGCTGGCGACCATCGGCTATGCCGGCGGGCTGCCGTTCGGCGAAATCGGGGCGAAAATGATGGTCACGGTGAGTAATCTGACGGGGATCGTGGACCGCCTGGAGGAGAAAAGATTGGTCGCTCGGAAGCGAGACGATAAAGATCGTCGAGTGGTTCACGTCGTTCTAACCGAAAAGGGGTCAAAGCTCTATAAAAGTACGATTCCGCTGTTCGAAAAAAGTGTCTCAGAGATCTTTTCCTGCCTCGAGAAGCCGCAACAAAAAGAACTCGCTGCATTGTTCCGAAAGCTCAATCACGAGCCGCGACCAAACCAACTTGGTTGACAGGCGTTATTTACCAGCTATAAAGTTAACCCATTAAATGTTTCTCTCTTGTTGGATTTCGTGAAAAACGAAAGCGATAAACCTTTCGGACTAGAGCGAGTCAAGAAGTGGCTCTATGCCAAAGGGCTGGAAGAACGCAGCTCGGGTTGTGTATTGTGCGGTTCCTGCTACGGCCACGGGCCCGCCAATCCGATGGAAGACGTTCCCGGACCCAAAGCTAAATGTCCGCCCTATGAGTTTTATCGCTTTCAACGATTCACGCCGAAGTCGCGTTGGCTCATGTCGCAGCGGGTATTTCACGGACTCGATTCCATCACGCCGGAACTCAAAGAAGTCATTTACACCTGCACGAACTGCTTGATGTGCCAGGAGCTGTGCGGCGTGCGCAATGATGGATACGGTCCGTGGGACATTACGGTCGCGATGCGCGAGGAAATAACCGAGAAGGAAGGCCCGATCGCGGCGCATCGTCCGCTGTTCGAAGGCATTAAACAGCATGACAATCCATGGTCCCAGCCGAAATCCGAACGCGGCCGGTGGTCCGATGGATTGAGCTTGAAAAAGCTCGGCGACGGCTCTGTGACCATGCTATTGTTTGCCGGCTGCTCAGCGGATCAGCCGAGTGGAAGAGGGGGCGCGATCGCCCTCGCAAAACTGATGCAGAAGGCTGACGAGGAGTTCGCCGTTCTCGGTGACGCGGAAAAATGCTGCGGGCTCTATGCCTATGATCTAGGTTTACGACGCGAGTACGAACGCTTGAAAAATGAAAATCTGACCACGATCAAAGAAGCCGGCATTCGTAAAGTGGTCGTGGCCTGTGGCAGTTGCCAGCGGATCTGGCGCCAATACGCCGAAAACTCGAGTCTAGGCATTGAAGTGGTCCACGGCGTCGAGTATATCGGCCAGCTCGTCGAAGCAGACCGGCTCAAATTTAATCCCATCGCCCCGAAAAAGGTCACCTATCACGACTCCTGTCATTTGGGCAGGGGCTGCGGCATTTACGAAGCGCCCAGAAGGATTCTGCGTGCCATACCGGGAGTGGAGTTGGTGGAAATGGAGCGCAATCAGCGCTGGGCCTGGTGTTGCGGCGGCGGCGGGGGTGTTCCCGAAGCTTATCCGGAGTTGGCGCAGTGGAATGCCGAGGACCGGATGCGCGAGGCGAAAGCGACGGGCGCAGAGGTCGTGCTTACTTCGAGCGCGCTTTGCCAACGGAGTTTTGCGAGCTGTTCTCGCGGCGCTGTAGCCAGCCAAGATCTACTCGAGTTCGTGGCCCAAGCGCTTTGAGACATGCTCAAAGAACCTCATTTCACACCCCAGAAAATGCTTTCCATTCTCGGGCTCAAAGCGGACTCCCTCGGGCCCTACGCGCTCATACCCGGTCCGAAGGAACGGGCCCAAATGCTGCTCGGGACGGTTAAAAATCCGACGAAGAACTTTACCTTCCTCGATTACGAGATGCACACGGGGATGATCGATGGCAAGCGGGTCACCGTCGGCAACGGTGGTCGCTTTGCGCCCGATACGGCAATGACGACGGAGATTCTTTGCGCCGCCGGCGCGGAAATTTTGGTTCGCATCGGCAGCTGCGGCTCGCTTCAGGATCATGTGAAGATCGGTGATCTCGTAATTGTTACCGGCGCCATCCGAGGCGAGGGCACGACCGGTTATTACGTGCCCAAGAATTTCTCCACCCTCGCCCATCCCGATATCGTAAGCGGCCTGCAACAGGCGGCGGAAAGTTTGCAGGTTCGTTACCATTTAGGCCGGATCTTTACGACCGACGCGCTCTTCCAGGAGACGCCGGAACTCATTCAAGAACTGCGCGAGCAGAACGTCTCGAGCATCGACATGGTCACCTCGACGTTTCTCACGATCGCCCAGTTGCGGGAAAAAAAAGCCGGCGCGATGCTGGCTGTCTCAGACGAGTGCCTCTATGGCAAATTTGGTTTTCGGAATCCCGCTTTTCTGGCCGCAGAAGAAAAGATGGTCGAGGTGGCGCAGAGAGCGCTGCGCTATCTGTAAACCACTTCTTCATCGAACGATATAATTATGGAATCCAAGGCCAGTCCTCTGTTCGAGCCGGTTTTATGGGAAGAGACCGGCTTTAAAATCCTCGACGAGAGCTTGATCCCCGACCGGATCGAGTACGTCCAGGTTAGCGAGCTCGCGCAAGCGCTCGAAGCGGTGGGGGGCATGCGAACGCGGGCTTTCGGCCAAGTGCTGACATTTCTCTATAGCGGCGCGTTGGTCGCACAGGATTATGAAGGAAAGGAACCGGAACCGTTACAAAAAAGAATCGAAGAAATGGTTCGACAGTTTTGCGAGGTCCGTCCGACATTTGACTTCCGGGGCCTCGGTCGCTTGTTGTCCAAGGCCTTCATCGAATTGCCCTCCGGCACGAGTCCCGGCGCATGGATTGCCATCCAGGCGCGAGCATTCGCCAGACAAATTGTCAATGCACGACAGGCACGAGCCCGACGGGCGGCTGCCGTTTTGCCGAATGTTGCGCGAGTGCTCACGCACTGTAACGTCAGCGGCGAACTGGTAGCGATCGCGCGGTACTGCCGAGAAATGGGGAAGGAGATCGCAGTCCTTGCCACGGAGACCCGGCCCTATTTGCAAGGGACGCGGCTCACAAGTTGGGAACTTTCTCAGGCCGGCGTCCCGGTGTCGTTAATCCCGGACTGTGCGGTTGCTCAGGTGATGGCCAAAGGGGAAGTCGACGCAGTCCTAGTCGGCTCGGATCGTTGCGCGCAGAATGGCGACATCATCAATAAGGTGGGCACCTATCCGCTGGCGCTGATGGCGAAAGCATACGGCGTCCCATTTTTCGCCCTGGTTCAAGATCCCGGCCCGTTGATGCGAGCCGGGGACGTAACCATTGAGGAGCGCCCGGCCCCTGAGCTGCTCACGTTTCAAGGACAGCCGCTGATATCACCCGGCGGGGATCGCCTGGCCGGCCGTTATCCGGCTTTCGACGTCACGCCGGCCGCTCTGATTACTCATTTGATCGGCTTCGACGGTCTGTTCACGCCGGAGAGTTTTAGAGAAAAATATTTGAAAAGACCTTTGGCAGCGGGCAAGGACGTGAAGGCGCCAACGGAGAAGTATCTGCTTCTCTATGGATTACCCAAAAGGGACAGTTATTCTTTTCTGGTGCATGCACTCAAGGCGGAACAGGCAGACCGGATTTTAATTCCGGAGATGCGCCCGGCGCTTTGGGGCGCCCGCGTCGTTGCGCCCGAGCTTTTGCGCCGCCACGCGCCAACGACCTTGATCTCTGACAACATGATGGGCACGCTGTTCGCTCACCGGCAGATTAAGCAGCTATACTTGTTTTATAGCGGCCTCAATGAACAGGGACCCAGCGGAATCTGCGGCTCTTTACTGGCCGTCGGCCTCGCGCACGCCCACGACGTGCCCGTTGAGCTGTTGGAATCGGACACCGCGAAAGAATCGCCGAGCGACTTCGACGTGTCCACTTTCTTGGGCCGGAACATAATTCCGGCGGGAGTCACCGTTTACCCGCTCGACCCCGAGACTATCCCCTGGCGTCTTCTCAAAGGTCAACAAGGTCCCGACTCATGATTCGATTGGAACGCGACATGATTCGCTGGGGTAAGCTACTCTTTGAGCGGCGGCTCATCAGTGGTTGGGGAGGCAACCTGAGCTGCCGGGCCGGACCGCGAGATTTCTATATCACGGGCCAGCACGCGCCGCTGGGTTTTCTCACTTCAAAGGATCTGGTGCGCATTAATTCTGCGGGTAAACCGATCCAAAAAAACCGCCACGCCTCCAGCGAGACGCCCATGCACTTGGCCGTCTACCGCGGCACTCAGGCTCAAACGATCGTTCACGCGCACCCGCCGGCAGTGGTGGCCTTTTCTCTGATTCACGAAAGCTTCGTTCCGGTTAGTTTCGAGGAGAAGTATACGATCGGCGACGTGCCCATCATTCCACAGGACACGCCGACGGTAACGGAACCGCAAGCCGTGGTGGAGGAGCTGAGGTACCATCCCATCGTGATCATTAAGGGCCATGGAACGGTCGCTATCGGTAAGGATTTTCAAGAAGCGTTTCTCTTGACGGATCTATTGGAAGAGGCGGTGCGCTGTCAGTTCTTGAAAGAACGAATCGATGCGCCTCAGACCGACCGGCCGCAAACTCTCGGTGCGGCCAGAGCTCATGAGACGCCTCTTCGCCCACCGAGCGAAGCCTACCCGCTCTTCTCGCCGGCGCACATGAGCGCGTTGGTCGAGACCGCCAATGGTGACTCGCAGTTTCGCGAGCACGGAAGCGAGACGAGCCTCTCGACGTCTCTCACGCTCCATCTGGAAGAAAGTGACACCTCGTGGACTGTGCAATTTGTCGCCGGCAAGATTACCGATCTGAAAAAGAAGATGGACGGTGAATTCCTGATCAGCGGGAAGGAAGAATGGTGGAAAGCGGTATTCGCGAAGCGTATCGATCCGTTTCTCGCCACGCAGCAAGGGAAATTGAAGCTCAAACGCGGCGAGCTGGCGCAATTGTCGCGATGGTATAAACCGTTTCAAAGGGCATTTTCACTATGGCAAACGATTCCGGTTCAGTAGGCTTCTTTGCCGCGGAAGTCCTGGAGCAAGCGGCCCAGCGGCATCCGCAAAAGAAAGCGATCATCGCTAAAGACGGGGAACTTACCTTCTCGACTCTCAATCAGCGGGTTCACGCGCTGGCGGCCCACCTGCAGAGAGAGGAAATTCGGCAAGGGGATCGAGTCGGTATTTTCCTGCCCAACGCGACGGCGATTCCCCTTAGCTACTACGCGACGCAAAAAGTCGGCGCAGTCACTGTCATTCTCGACGCTCGGCTGCGCGGCAAAGAACTGCAGGGGGTCCTGAAAGACGCCGATCTCAAACTCTTGGTCATTCACACCCAGCTCTACGCCGAAGGCCACGAGATTTTTAAAGCGATCGACAGCGTCCCGGTTTGGATTGTCGACGGCGAAGATGATCGGAGTTTCGAAAATAGGTTGACCGCTCCTTCGGCGCCATTGACCTTGCCTCGTTTGAATCCGGATGACGATGCGCTGATTCTCTACACTTCCGGCACGACGGGTGAGCCAAAGGGCGTGGTGCTGACTTACCAAAATCTTGCCCAGTACCCACGGGTGATGGGGAAAATGGAGATTACCGATGCCGCCAGCGTTCGAGGCTGCATCTTGCCCATGTCGCACATTGTCGGACCCGTGGTGTGTAACGATCTAGCAGACAAGGGATTGACGCTCGTCATTTTTGATCAGATCAATCCGGCGACGCTGTTGGAAGGAATTCAGAAACACCGAATCACGGTCTTTGAAGGTGTTCCCATCGTTTTCCAGCTCTTGCTCGGCGTGCGAAATTTAGGCAGTTATGACACCCGGAGCGTCAAGGTTGCCGCCATGATGGGCACCACTGTCCCGGTACCTTTGTTGCGTGCCTTCAAAGCCGCCCAGCCTCATATCAATGTCATCCAAGGTTATGGTTTGACCGAGACCTCGCCCATGATTACCCTGGTCGAACCGGGCCAGGCCGTCGCAAAGATGGGTAGCATTGGTCGTGCGGTTCCGGGGGTCGAAATCAGGATTGTCCATGAAGACGGTAAGGAAGCTTCAACCGGCGAGCCAGGCGAAATCATCACGCGCGGGCCCCATGTGATGAAGGGTTACTTTCGCAACCGGGAGGCGACAGCGGCGCGGATTCACGACGGCTGGCTCTACACCGGCGACGTGGGCAAGCGCGGAGAAGACGGCTACTACTACCACCTTGGCCGCCGAGACGACATGATTATCACCGGTGGTCTTAACGTGTATCCCGCGGAAGTCGAGAACATGATCTACAATTACGCCAAGGTCCAGGAGACGATTGTCTTTCCGATCCCCGACGCGACGCGGGGAACAGTGATCGGCGCCGCCATCGTGCCGCGACCGGGGGAAAGCATTGTCGAGAAGGAACTGATGAGCTTTCTTCGCGCCAACCTGGCCAATTTCAAAGTGCCCCAGAAAATCGTCGTGCGCGAATCGCTGCCGCGCACCTCATCGGGCAAAGCGATCAGAGATGCCGATACTCTGCTTGCGAGTTAGAGACGCTGGGCTATGAGCAAAGCTCGGAGCGCGGGCGAAGAGCTCATCGATCGCGTCAGAAACGCTGCCGGTATCATCCTCGGAGTTTCTGAGAGCCGAAGTTGGATCGAATTCTTCTTCGAAGGCGATCTCATGCACACCAAAGCCGTCGATCTGCCCGGCGGTTCGATTTGTGACATCTACGTTGAAGAAATTCCCCACAAGGCCACCGTCTACGAACACCCGCGCACCATGATCTTTTTCGCGGGCGCCTGTGACGTAGAGGTCACCCGGGACGGAAACAAGGTCATCGTCAAAGGCGTTGCGCCTGAACAAGCGCAAAATCTCGCGTAAACGGCTCCTTTTCATCCGTCGGATTTCGTTCGCGGAGGTCATCATAGGTACATGTGGAACCCCGTTGAGGTGTTGCGAAGAGTTAAGAAAGTCGCTGGACCAGGTCCAGGAGGGGTGTGGTGAAGAGTGAAATTCAGTCAGACGCGAAATGGCTGGCGCCGCCGGAAAATCTTCCGCCGCTCGCCAATCGAGTTCACGTTTGGCTGGTTCGCCTCGATAATGACCGCTTCTGCACCGCCTGCGGCGACAGCTTGCTCGGGGCTGATGAGAAAGATCGAGCCTCGAGATTCAAGTTCCAAAGAGACCGGACACGCTACATTGTTTCACATGCCGCACTGCGGTCTATCCTAGCGGCGTACCTGAGCGTTGCAGCCGAAGAATTACAGTTTTCGTTAGGCACTCATGGCAAACCGAGGCTTGTGTCGATTCAAGCCAAAGGAATTATTCAATTCAACCTGTCTCATTCCAATAACCTTGCGCTGATCGTCGTCGCTCAAGCAGAGATTGGGGTCGACGTCGAATGGATGAAGGAGGATTTTCCTGTTATGGAGGTCGCGCAGCGATTTTTTACGGTCAAAGAAATTGCTGCCCTCGCTGCCTTGCCGATCCGGTTGCAAAGCGAGGCGTTTTATAAGTGCTGGACCAGCAAGGAAGCGTTTCTGAAGGCCAAAGGAACCGGGCTCAGCGGAGAGCTGGATGAAGTTGAAATTGTGCTGACGCCCGAAAATCGCGTGCGCATCAGAGGAACGGTGTTTAACTGGTCGCTCTACGAGCTCAATCCGAGCGACGGCTACGCGGGAGCCCTTGTCGTGGAGGGTCTCGGGCATGAAATCAAGCGTTACCGATGGGGAGGTCTGACGATCGATTGCCCGCATCAACTTTAAAATGGGCTCAACTTTGTTCGACTTCAACGAATCTCGAAAACGCGGGAAAGAACTCAAAGGCGAGCGCTCCTCGTTCGCCGCCGCGATTTTTCACGATGTGAATCGTCATGCGCCGGCTCGGCTCGGTCAGGTTCCTGGTTCCTTCCGTGTCTCGTTTCACGACCAAAACGACATCGGCCCCCACGACTCTGTCGCTCCACACTTGGGGCAAAGCTTCATCCTGGTCATGCAGGTTTGGCCAGACGGCTATGACCGCCACGTTTAGGTCTATGGCCATGCCTTGCAGCTGATCGCTAATGGCGGCAATCCGATTCTCCAGCGGCTGATCGGTAAAACCCAAACGCTGGGAATCATCAATCACGACTATGACCTGATCACGGCTTTTGATTTGTTTGACTGCGCCGATCCGATCTTCGATCTCCTGCAGCGTGGTTCTACGATCGCATTCAACCACATAGGCAAGGTTTAGCCAGCTTTTAGCTTCCTCCGCCGATCGCCTGAGTTTTTCCCAGCCAGGCGGAAGGCGCTCAGCCTCTGTATATCGGGCTTTCGGCACACCATACCAATGGAGGAGATACGCACTGCCCCGGCGTATCTCTCGGTTTTCCAGTCCGCTCAAACGTGACAGGGTCCTGATCCTGAGTTCTTTCTTCTTCTCGGTGAAACTGAAGAAAATCCCAGGCACAGAATTATGTTGAACCACTTGATCGAGAAGTTGTTTGCTCAATGACGTCTTACCGCAAGCCGGCGGTCCGATGAGCCAATAGAGACCTGGAATAATGCCATTCAGGGCGCGGCTCAAACTTGGAAACCCGGATTCCCAGCCAGAGATCTCCTTTATATCGTGCTCTCTCTGGAGATCTGCCAGCAGCGCATCGAGTTGCTCGCCTTCGGATTGAATCAGGTTTTTTTGAGCCATGGGCGGACGAGAAAGAGTATCGATTTTCCGCTCCTCCAGCAAGCCGATTTGCCATTGACAGGGGTCACATTTCTGTAATAACCGTTGAATCGCTTCCCTGGGTTCGGCCAGGGAGGGCAAAGGAGGTCAGCCATCATGAACGAAGAAAAAAAAGGTAGGGAGTTATCCCGACGCGGCTTCCTCAAAGGGCTCGGCGGCGGGGCCATCGGCACAGCCGTGATCTCGACAGGACTCTTGAGCGGCAGGCCAGCTGACGCCTATTCACCGGAGACAGCGGGCCCGGCCCGCGGGCGGTCGGCCATCAACCTTAAAGTTAATGGCAAGAGCTACCGTGTCGAGGTCGAACATCGAAATACACTCGCTGAAGTTCTGCGCGACCAGTTGGGGCTCACGGGCACGAAGATCGGGTGCGATCGCGGCGAATGCGGCGCTTGCACGGTCATCATGAACGGTCGCAACGTTTACGCTTGCAGCCAGCTCGCCGTCTGGACCGAGGGAAAGGATATTCTTACCATCGAAGGGTTGGCCAAGGGCGAAAAACTCGATCCGATGCAGGAAGCATTCATTGAGCACGACGGTCCGCAATGCGGTTTTTGCACTCCGGGACAGATCATGTCGGGCAAGGCCCTGCTCTTAAGAAATTCCCAACCGACGGAAGCACAAGTTCGACGAGCCTTGTCCGGCAATCTCTGCCGTTGCGGCAACTATAACCGCGAAGTTGCGGCGGTTCTCGCCGCTGCTTCGAAGGCCCGCTAAGAGGAGGTCGTCATGGGACAGGCACAAAACGAGTTTTCCGTTGTCGGCAAGAAAACGCCGCGCATCGACGCTTACGAACGGGTGACGGGTCAGGCTCAGTACACCGGCGATATCCAGCTTCCGGGCATGCTCTATGCCCGCGTTCTGCGCAGCCCTCATCCGCACGCGAAGATTGTCAGTATCGATGCGAGCAAGGCCGAAAGGTTGCCGGGTGTGAAAGCGGTGATTCATCACGGGAACGCCCAAATACCTTGGTCCAGCGGCGGCCATACCCATAGGCGGTTTATTTTTAACAATCCGGTTCGCTACGTCGGTGATGCA
>DASQUN010000674.1:0-3750 GCA_035641275.1 Candidatus Udaeobacter sp.
GAAACTGAGCACGCGCGTCGGCAAAGCCAGCAGCAAAATCAGAGGCGCCAAACTGCATGCTCTTAGTTTTAGATTTTTCACTTCTGCGCGTCCTCCGGCGTTTCGTGTCTCGACTCTCGTGTTAACCCGCGACCCCGGAACTGGAAACCGGAGATCAAACCAAACCCCATTTCCGCCGCATCCACCATTCGACGCTCAGCAACGCCAGGATGATGGAAAAAGGCCAAAGCGTGCTCCAGAGCCGAGTTTGACGCTGTTCGACGATCTGCGACGGTGCATGGCTCTCCAATTTCGCCGCAATCTTTTCGAGTGATTTCTCGTTCCAGTCATTGATCGAAAAGAACTCGCCATGGCTAGCGGCGGCAATTTGTTTGAGCAAGTCGGTTCTCGGGCGACCATCGTTGGTCTCCTCATAAGGAAAGCTGACAGAAAAGCTGGTTCTGTTTCGGCCGAGCATTTTTCCGGCCAGGCTCGCCTCGGCCTCGACCTGGTATGAACCTTCCTTGGTCGGCGTATAGTCCGCGGTGTATTCCCCGTCCTCGTTGTCCGCCGTTGCAGATAAAAGAGTCGGGTCGCCTTCCGGACCCAAAACACGGAGTTGAACGGATGCCTGCCCGGTCGGCGTGAAGTCGTCTTTCAGCACGCGCAGTTTGATGGCGACCTTTTCTCCGGGCCGCGAAATAGGGATCGGCCGGATTTGCACCTGCTCGAAGGACCGTTCCTGGGCAAGCCAGCGAACCGCCTGACGGACAAGCTTCAGATGATTCTGCGGTGTTTCTCGGTTGCCCACGGCAATGAAATTCCACCGCCAAGCATCGTCGGTCATGAGCGCCAGCGTGCGTCCTTTGCCGAAGCGCCCTATGGTAAGCAGCGGTGAGCCGGTGCTGCTTCCGTCGCCGCCTGCGGACAGGAGCGTTTCTCCGCGGGCGCCGCGAACTTGATTGAGATCGTTCAACGGAGGCATTCTCGTCCATGCCTCTTCGTTGGCTTTCGGGTCCGGTACCAACCGGGTGATGGGATGGGCCTTGCCGGATGGCGTCAAGACGGGGCGCACGGCGCCCTGTGTTTGATAGGTTCCTTTATTGTCGAGCTCGACGGGAAGTACTTCTTTCAGCGCGCTCTCGGCGTAGCCACCGCTATCAAAAGAACGCGAACCGCCAAGCATGGCGAGGCCGCCACCGTCCCGGACGAAGTCCCGGACTTTTTCCAGGTAGACGGGATTGAAATAGGCGCGATGCGAGAAGTCGTCGAAGAAAACAACGTCGAAGTTCTTGAGCTCCTCCAAAAAGATGTCGTCGATCGGAAACGGAATCAGGCTCAGCTGGTTGTCGGGCACGTCGACACTATCCGTCGGTGTGCGCAGAAACACAAAGGACACAAGCTCGATCAACGGGTCTTGTTTCATCGCCATGCGGAGAAAACGATAATTCCAGGCTGGAGAACCGGAAAGCGTGAGGACGCGAATTTTGTCCCTTTGGACCTCGACCTTGAATTCCTTGTGATTGTTTTCCGTGATCTGCTCCCCTGGCTGAGCTGGCATGCTCAATGAAAAGGTATGGGTTCCCAGCTCCTTGGGGTTGAAGCCCAACGTGATCCTTTGCTCGAATAGGTCCCTGTCGATCGCCACCGGGCGGCTGGTGATCAAATTCTTGCCGCGATTGAAGTAGAGCGGGACCGTCTTGTCCTTAAGGCCCGAAGCCTGGATGGTAAGGTCGAGCTTAAATTCGCGTCCGCGGAAGGCAAATTCCGGAGCTCGAACATCGACGATGCGGAGATCGATAAAGCCATCCGTCTCCCCGACGCCCACGGCAAACACCGGAATCGGTAGCTTGGGCGCTCCCGCCAAACTCGTTCTGTTTCCGTTGGCGATACCGTCGGTGAAGAGAAGGATCCCGGAGCGCTCGCCGGCGTCCGCGGCGGCCGCCTGAAGCAGCTCCACGAGCCGAGTTCCCGGATCTTGAGCTTTCAGCTGCGAAATCGAAGTCGGCGCGAGTGGTTCGAGGCTCGTGCCGAAGCGAAAAACGCGGAGGTCGTAATCTCGACTGAGTTTTTGGATCAACGGGTCCTCGCCCTTCAATAGCGACTCTTGCACAGCCTCGAGGCGGCTTCTCTCGCTTTTTTTGTCCTCCGCCGGTTTGGCACTGGCCGGAAAAGCCATGCTCTGAGAGTTGTCCAGCAACAGGGTCAGCGGGCGGCGTAATTTTGTTACCCGTTTGTCGATCAGAGCCGGACCCAACAGGAAAAAGATCAACAAACCGTAGACGCAAGTGCGGAGAAAGGTCAGGAAAGAGCTCTGTCCCCAGGTCAATCGCTGCTTCAGACTGAGGAGCTGGTGGATGAGCAGTGCTCCGGCGCTGATGGCAATGAGAACGATGACCCACCCCGGTACGCTCCCTATCAGGTAAAGCTCTTTCATGGATTATTTGGTGAGCCGCTTGCGGATGAACGGCACGTGAATCAAGTCTTCCTTATAATTTTCCGTCATGGCGTAGAGGATCAAATTTATTCCCAAATGGAAGGCGTCCCGGCGTTGTTCTTCCCCGCCAGGCGTGCACGAGTTGGTCCACTTGCCCAGCTGATCTCGCTCCCAGGCGCCTCCCAGATCATTGTGGCAATAAATCACCGGGGTTGAATTGCCGATCGTGATTCCGTCAAGGTTGGGATTAACGACTCGGACGCCGCCGATGCGCCGCAGGAGGTAATAGCTCCGGAGTGCCGCGTGACCTGAGGGCAATCGTCTGAACTCGTTGCCCGGAAAAATCTTTTGCATCTCAGTGCGAATCGCTTTATCGAATCCGTAACCTTGCTGCCCCAAGGCGTCATCGACGAGCAGAAAGCCGCCGTAAGAAAGGAAGCGTCGCAGAATATCGACTTCGTCTGGGATGAACGGTTCAAACTCGTATTTGCCGGTGATGTAAAGAAACGGGTAGTGGAAAAGATCGCGGTCCGTGATGCTGATCTCGTGTTTCACGGTAGCCGCTTCGACGCTGGTGCGCACCATGAGTTCTTCCATGAGCGGCGTAACCGCCAACGGATGAGGGTTCCAATCGCCGCCGCGGTATTTGATCTGGGCGAAAACAAATTGGGTAGGCCGCTTTTCCGGCGGGTGATTAGCCGCAGCATGTTTTGGCAGCAGCGCCGCGGCCACGACACCGTGAGATAAAATACGGATGAAATGTCGGCGGTCCATAAAGGTGAAATGGATTCAAATCCGTTGCGCGAACCAGCCCTCCAATACCAACGTTACAATGAGAAGAACCAGCAAGGGAAGAGCCAGGTCCGTTCGAGTCCCGCCCTGTTGCAGGGCTTCGACCGGAATAACCTCGACCCGGACTGGGTTGAGCTTCGTCTGAAGCTCGGCCTCGCTGATCGAGTCCAATCGCGACTCGAGAAATGGCGGATTTACGGCGTACAGTTGCGGCGTGCCGGCTTCTTTGGCTACTTCGGCGGGCAGCGCTAGGCGATAGATGCCGGCGCGATCGTTTTCTTGGAACGCCGCCGCCGCGCGGTCTTTCTCGGCGTTCACCGAAACTTCAGCTTCCTGCTTGTTGGGCTTGCTGATCCTCAGGATTTTGCCGACAGCGTTCGGCGGCAGGGAAATTTCCTTCGCGGTGCCGACCGGAATCCCGCTATCCATTACGCCGCGCTTGCCGCCGGCGAGATAATGAGTGAGAGACTGAATCAACGGCAAGTAGGCGGTTTTCACCGGCAAGTCGCTCCAGTCGCGATCCGCCGAAGTCGTCATAAACA
>DASQUN010000675.1:0-5890 GCA_035641275.1 Candidatus Udaeobacter sp.
CCGCGAGCTTTTCGAGCGGAGTACCAGGATCCGTAATGGCCACGAAGTGTTTCCCTGGCTCCGTCTTGACCTGCTTCAGCTTGTCCCAGAAGTAATAGAAGAACGAAGAGGTTTCGGTGGTCGTCCCTGATTTGCTCGAAACTAGAAACAAGGTGTGGGCCAAATCGATCTGCGCCTCGACAGATTTCACGGCAGCCGGATGAGTACTATCCAAAACGATCAAGGCCGGATAACCAGGCTGATTGCCGAACGTTCGTTGAAAGACCTCGGGCGCGAGGCTCGAGCCACCCATGCCGAGCAGCACAACGTGGCGAATCCCGTCGTTTTTGACCTGGTCGGCGAAGGCGCGCAAATCGCGGAGCTTCTTTTCCATCGTCTCGGGCAATTCGAGCCAGCCCAAGCGATCCGTCAGTTCGGGCACGGCTGCTGACGACCACAGAGTCGGGTCTTTGTTCCACAGTCTGCTGCCAAATCGCTCGGCTTGCCAATCTTTCAGGCAACGATTGACGCGGCGCTGAAACTTACCCAAATGGAGCTCTTGATGATTGAGTTCAACGCCGCCCAGGGACTTGCGCTTTTTTTCCAGCGCACCCATCAGCTGATCAAACGAACCGGCAAAAGCGGCAACGCCGTCTTGTTGCAGTTTTTCGGCGATCACGTTGAGGTCGATGCCGACCGCTTGTAAGCTCCTCAGCGCCGCCGCGGCCTCGTCGAGCTTGTCTCTGACGGTGTCACCCGCCACCTGCCCGTGTTCCCTGAAGGCGTGGAGCGTTTCGGGTGGCAAGGTATTTACCGTTTCGGAGCCGATGAGATTTTCCACGTACAGGACGTCGGAGTAGGCCGGATTTTTCGTGCCGGTGCTGGCCCAGAGCGGGCGTTGCACCTTGGCGCCACGCTGCCTCAGCGCCGCGAAGCCTTCTCCATGAAAGATTTCGCGGAAGCGGTTGTAGACCATCTTGGAGTTGGCAATGGCGATCTTGCCGAGAAGGGACTTTGCCTGCTGCGTGCCGAGACTCTCCAGGGCGCGATCCACCATCGTATCGACGCGGCTGACAAAAAAGGAAGCCACGGAGGCGACCTCGGCCGGACGGGCGCACCGTTCCAAACCCCGAATGTAGGCGCGCGCCACCGCTTCGTAGTGGTTGAGCGAGAACATGAGCGTGATATTGACGTTTACACCGTCGGCGATCAGCTCCTCGATCGCGGGAATTCCTTCCGGAGTCGCCGGGACTTTGATCATCACGTTGGGACGGCCGACGACTGCCTTCAGCCGCTTCGCTTCGGCGATCGTCCGCTGAGTGTCGTGCGCCAGATGCGGCGAGACTTCGAGGCTCACATAGCCGTCGCCAGCGCTCGTCTCGTCATAAACCGGCCGCAAAACATCGGCGGCCATCTGAATGTCCTCGATGGCCAGCGGTTCGTAAATTTTTCCGGGCTCTGCGTCGGGATGCTCTGCCAGCACGGCGCGAAAGGCGGCGTCATAGTCCGTACTGTGTGCGATCGCCTTTTCGAAAATCGTCGGATTGCTGGTGACACCGCGGATTCCATCCTCTTCCACCAGCTTTTTAAGCTCGCCGCTGACGATGAGGTTCCGGCGAATATAATCGAGCCATACGGACTGTCCCTGTCCGAGCAGTTCTTTCAAAGGATTCATGACATTTCTCCCTTAGGTCGACTTCCCATAGCGTTTCTCCAACGCCTTGATTTTCTCCAAGCGACGACGATGGCGCTCTTGTTTCGTAAAACCAGCAGCTAAGAAGGCGCGCAGCAGTTCCCGCGCGAGCTCCGCGCCGATCACGCGCCCGCCCAGGACCAAAATATTCATATCGTCATGCTCGACCCCTTGACGGGCGGAATACGTGTCGTGGCAGAGAGCGGCGCGGATGCCGGGCAACTTGTTCGCCGCCACCGACGCGCCCACCCCACTGCCGCAGACGAGAACACCGCGCTCTGCCTTCCCGTCGAGGATGACCTTTCCGACGGCTTCGGCATAGTCGGGGTAGTCCACCGGCTCAACGCTGCCTGTGCCCACGTCGATCACTTCGTGGCCTAAATGACGCAGATCATTCCCGATAACCTGCTTCAACTCGAATCCCGCGTGATCGGCACCGATGACAATGCGCATGCTTATTTCTCCAACAGCGAGAGCGCGCGTTCCACGACATGCTCCGTAGTGAAGCCGAACTTCTCCATCAGCACGTTTCCAGGCGCTGAGGCGCCGAACCGTTCCATGCCGATGACGTCTCCGGCGTCGCCGACGTAGCGATGCCAACCTTGCGGCAGAGCCGCTTCCACGGCAAGCCGCGGCCTGATTGATTTTGGCAAAACCGAGTCGCGGTAGTCCTGCGGCTGTTGATCGAACAGCTCCCAACTGGGCATTGAAACGACGCGCGCTTGGATCTTTCGCTCGAGCAACCTTTGCCGCGCGTTGGCAACCAGATGCACTTCCGACCCGGTGCCGATCAAGACCATATCGGGCCTGCCGTTTGGCGCATCGGCCACGACATAAGCGCCGCGGCGAACTCCCTCCGGCGCGGCGAACTGATTTCGATCGAGGGTCGGCACGTTTTGGCGGGTCAATACCAGAGCCACCGGACGGTCGCGAGTCTCGATAGCGACCTGCCACGCAACCGCGGTCTCATTGGCGTCACCCGGACGGATGACCACCAACCGCGGGATCGCGCGCAACGCAGCCAGTTGTTCGATCGGCTGATGCGTCGGGCCGTCTTCCCCCAGCCCGATGCTATCGTGGGTAAAAACATAGATCACGCCCAGCTCCATCAGCGCCGCAAGCCGTATCGATGGGCGCATATAATCGGAAAAAATCAGGAAGGTCGAGCCGAAGGGGATAATCCCTCCGTGGGCGGCCATGCCGTTTATTGCCGCGCCCATCCCATGCTCTCGCACCCCGAAGTGCACGTTCCGTCCGGCGTAGCTGAATCCGCCGCCCGCCGCGCCCTGGCTACCCGTGAACTCTCTCTGCGGGCTTTCAAAATCGCCCAGTTTCTGCAGCACGGTGTACGTGGATGGATTCAAATCCGCCGAACCACCGATCAATGTCGGAAGCTTCGGGGCCAAGGCGTTGAGGATCTTCCCCGATGCAGCGCGAGTGGCTAGCCCTTTTGCGTCGGCGGGGAAACTTGGGATTGCCGCATCCCAGCCCTCGGGCAAATTGCCGCGCATCGCCTCTTCCAGTTCTCTGGCCATTTCGGAAAATGTTCGGCGGTAAGCGGAGAATCTCTCCTGCCATTCCGCCTCAGCCTGTTGGCCTCTGGCCACCGCCTCGCGAAAATGCGCCAGCGCCTCTTCCGGAATAAAAAAAGGCGGCTCGAGCGGCCAGCCGAGTTTTTGCTTTGTCAGCTTCACTTCCGCTTCACCCAACGGGGATCCGTGCGCCTCGAAAGTATCCTGCTTTCCCGGCGATCCAAAGCCGATATGTGTGCGGACCATGACAAGCGACGGCCGCGTGGTCTCGCTACGCGCCGCGCTTAGCGCGTGGTCGATAGCTTGCAGGTCGTTGCCATCCGCTACCGGTTGCGTATGCCAGCCGTACGCTTCAAACCGTTTGGCGCAATCGTCCGTGAAGGTCAGGTCGGTAGACGCGGCGAGAGAAACCTGGTTGTTGTCGTAGAGATAAATCAATTTGCCCAGCTTCAAATGGCCGGCCAAGCTCGCGGCTTCCGCGGCGACGCCTTCCATCAAGTCGCCGTCGCTGACGATGCCATAAGTGAAGTGATTCATGATCTCGAAGCCTGGCCGGTTATAGCGAGCCGCCAGATAAGCCTCCGCGATCGCCATTCCGACGCCGTTTCCGAAACCTTGGCCGAGCGGTCCCGTCGTTGTCTCCACCCCGGGCGTGAGCTCGCGCTCGGGATGGCCGGGCGTGTGGCTTCCCCATTGACGGAATTGTTTGATCTGTTCCAGCGGAACGTCGTAGCCCGTGAGATGGAGCATGCTGTAAAGCAGCATCGAGCCGTGACCGGCAGAGAGAACAAACCGGTCGCGATCGAACCATGAGGGATTACGAGGGTTATGCTTGAGAAAACGCGTCCACAAAAGATAAGCCGACGGGGCGAGTCCCATCGGCGCACCGGGATGGCCCGATTTTGCTTTTTCCACGGCGTCGACCGACAGCATCCGGATGGTATTGATGCAGCGTTGATCGAGTGATTCGTTCATAAAATTACGCTCCCCTTCTAAGCCCCAGCCGCTCCGGACCCGAGTTTTCGACTCGTAAACGGACAACGCCTCAGCTGCCTTTGGCCAAGCGACGGTCGAGATTGAATGCCGCGCTGATCAAACCCAAATGAGTGAAGGCCTGGGGAAAGTTCCCCAAGGCTTCACCACAGTGGCCGATCTCCTCGGCGAAAAGCCCTACATGATTAGCATAGCCGAGCATCTTCTCGAACATCAAGCGCGCCTCTTCAATTCGTCCCGCGCGGGTCAATGCCTCGACCAACCAGAAGCTGCAGATACTAAAGGCGCCCTCACGTCCGCTGATGCCGTCCACAGGGTCGTCGTCGCTGAGCGAGTAGCGATGCACGAGACTGTCCAAGGACAAGCGTTGCTGGATCCGTTCCATGGTCTGAAGCATACGCGGATCGCTGGGCGAGACGAAAAACACCAGCGGCATCAGGAGCAGGCTCGCGTCCATCCGATCGGAGCCGTAATACTGAACGAAAGCTTTGCAGCTCTTGTTCCAACCCTGCTCCATGATCTCGAAGTAGATCTCATCACGGTTTTTTAGCCAGCGCTCGTAGTTGGCCGGAAAGCTTCTCTTGTTCGCGAGCCGCAGCCCGCGATCAAGCGCTACCCAGCACATCAGCTTGGAGTAAACAAAGTGACGCGGTTCGCCCCTCACTTCCCAAATTCCTTCGTCAGGTCGGCGCCAGTTATCGCAAACGTAATCGAGCAGCCTGACCAGGTTGCGCCATAGATCATAAGATATTGGCGCGCCGTATTTGTTATAGAGATACACTGAATCGAGCAACTCGCCGTAGATGTCCAATTGTGACTGTCGATAAGCCGCATTGCCGATGCGCACCGGCGTGGTGTTTTCGTACCCTTTCAAGTGGGTCAAACTTTCCTCTTTGAGTTCGGAGTCGCCACCGAGCGTGTACATGGGTTGAAGCGAATCATCCGGCTTTAGCTCACCGCACCTCTGCTCCAACCAGCCCATGAACTGCCCAGCCTCCTCATGAAAGCCCAGCCTCATCAGCGCATACAAAGTAAAGCTGGCATCGCGCATCCAGCAGAAGCGATAATCCCAGTTGCGCACACCGCCGAGCTCCTCGGGCAAACTGGTGGTGGGCGCCGCGACGATGGCTCCAGTGGGCGCGTAAGTGAGAAGTTTGAGCAGCAGAGCAGAGCGCTGCACCATCTCCCGCCAGCGTCCAGTATAGCGGCATTGGGAAAGCCAGCGCTTCCAAAAGTCGATCGTTTCATGAAAGGCCGCCTCGCCGGTATTTTCCGGAATCAGCAGATTGGCCTCGCTTCCCTGATCGGCCTGACGGAAAAAAAAGGTCGCCGAGCCGCCGCGCGGAAGAGAAAACTCCGCGACGACTCCGGTGCCATGAACGGTCAGAGGCACGGGAGAAACCAGGCCGATGGAGGCCGAGCGGCTCACAAAGATCACGCCTTGCGGGAAGGAATGAATCTCGTGCCCGTCGCGTGCGTAGTTGAAGGCCGGAAAGCACTCCATGCGAATTCGGACATCGCCGGCGACCGTGCTCACGCGTCGAATAATCTGATGATAGTTGGGCGTGACGTAACGCAGGCTGCGCCTTTCGATGGGCATGAAATCAATGATCTCGGCAATCCCTTCCGGGCTCAAACAGCGGGTGATCAGCACGTTTGTGTCCGGCATATAAAGCTGTTTACGGCGCGCCGG